>JANXUW010000745.1 GCA_025351985.1 Pseudolysobacter sp. | reverse complement strand
AAGTATGTCGGTGAACTCACGCCCGAACCGTTCGACCCGAACTGGAAAGGCGGATTTTTCTGCCCGTGCCACAAGTCGCGCTACGACATGTCCGGTCGTAACGCGACTTGTGGCACGGGCAGAAAAATCCGCCTTTCCAGTTCGGATCGAACGGCTCGGGCGTGAGTTCACCGACGTATTTCGGCGAGCAACCCAGATGCGTGCAGACCCCGACCAGCACCAGCAACTCGCGATGCTCCTTGTGCGAACGGAATTCGTTCTGCGCAAACGCCGGTTGTTGCGCGGTGTTTTCCGATTTCGGATCGCGCAACAGCGCATCCAGACTCGGCAGCACAGCGAGTTGCTCCTTGGTTCGGCGCACGATGAAAATCGGCGAACCGCGCCATTCCGTGATGAGCATCTGGCCCATCTCCAGTTTGGAAATATCCTGTGTCACCGGTGCACCGGCCAACTTGGCCTTTGCGCTGGGCTCCCAGTACTTGAGAAAAGGCACAGCCGCAGTAATCGCTCCAACACCACCCACGACCGCAGTCGTGGCAGTAAGGAAGCGGCGACGGCCATGATTCACGCCTTCGTTCGCCATCCGGCTCTCCGCATGATCAACATTGAGAAAAAGGAACGGGAGTGAACCCCCGAAAAATCGTGATAGTTTAACGAAGCGCACCGCGACGCACAACGAATTATGATGCGTACTCGGACTTGCACCGCAGACCTTCAGCGAAACCGGCGCGCGCTTTCGCTACTATGCGCCCGTCATGGCTGCAGAGATATCGTCACTCGAGAGTTCAATGAAAGCACCCGTTCGAACTGTTCTCTTTATGCTCCAATTCATCGTCCTCGGACTCGCGTTGGCTTATGTGATCAACCAGTTCTGGCCGGATGCTGCCGAGCACGTCCGCGCGCAGCTCGGTACAAATGCGACGACCTCGACACTATCGCAGAATATCGCTGCCACGGCCTCTGCACAGGCCGAAGCAACGCGGACACACAAGGCGAGAATCCCCTCATCGCCAGCGGACGATGGCGGGCGTGTGTCTTACGCCGAAGCCGTCAGCCATGCCGCACCGAGCGTAGTAAATATCTACGCGAATAAGGTAGTCCCGATCCAGCGAACCTATACCAGTCCGCTCATTCAACGTTTTTTTGGCGGCAGAGTGGTTGGACCGATCGAAAAGGGTCGCCAGCGTAGCCTCGGTTCCGGCGTGATCTTCCGCGCCGACGGTTATGTATTGACCAACAATCATGTCATCGCCGGCGCCGATGATATCCAGGTACTGTTGTACGACGGTCGCATCGCCCAGGCGCACGTGATCGGCAGGGACACGGATACTGATCTCGCAGTTCTGAAAATCGATGCCACCAATCTGCCCGCGATCGTGGTGGCCGATCAGGCGCCGGCCAATGTCGGCGACGTCGCCCTGGCGATCGGGAATCCGTTCGGCTTCGGCAAGACCGTAACGATGGGTATCGTCAGCGCGACGGGTCGCCAGCTCGTGCAAAATCCCTACGAGGATTTCATCCAGACTGACGCCGCAATCAACAGTGGTAATTCCGGCGGCGCATTGGTGAATGCTTACGGTGAGTTGATCGGCATCAATACTGCGGTGTTCCGCCAGAACGGCGGCGCCGAAGGTTTCGGTTTTGCCATCCCGGTGACGACGGCGAAATGGGTACTCGATCAGATCATCGCTAACGGTCACGTGATACGAGGCTGGCTCGGCATTGAATACGACGACGTCAAAGTGCCGATCAACAGCGGTTTGCCCGCAGCGGCGAGCGGTGTCGACGTGGTCGACATGTACGCCGACGGCCCGGCCGTCAAAGCCGGCCTGCGCGTGCATGACATCCTGCTCAAGCTCAACGATGAACCTATCGTCGGCCAGAATGAACTGCGCAATCGCGAAGCGCATCTTGCTCCCGGCAGCAAGATCAGGATCGAGGGCCTGCATGAAGGTGGTATTCCATTCAGCGCCGAACTCACGCTGATGCAGCGTCCCGCCATGAGTGCGCCAGCGGGCGGATGAGGAACTGCGAGGCCGCCGTCGATGCGGTTCGCACGAAAAATTTCGTCATTGCGCGGGGGAACCCATTTGTCCAGTCGATCGCGCGGTTCGGCGAGCGCAGCAAATACGTCGCCCTCATGATTGGCAGAAGAGCGGCCTCACCGAGCAACTAATACGTTCGATACGAACGCTCGATATATTGCGTTGCGTTGACGAGGATTCCACTCGCAAAAGAACGCTCAGCCTCCGCACGAAGCGGCGGCGCGATGCTTGCCACGAGCATCGCACCAATCACCTGCGCACGCTTTTCGGAAGCAACATTTCACATTGCAGGTCGCAATGAATCTGCTCGCCTCGCTGGACACAGCTCAGGGTCGGTGGCCCAGGAAATCAGCGCGAAGGTCGAGGCATGCATCAATGTTATTTATCAAACAAAATATTTAAATGCGCGATATGTAACTCAACGCTTTTTTTGCTTGAATCAGCTCGCCATAATGTAAATAAACTCAGCCTCAAAACTGTGTGCAAGTGCACGCACATTTTTTAATCCCGAAAGTTTGGGGGCACAAATTACCGTAATCTTCGTAGTATTTTTTCTCTTTGAATCAGCATCCTGATCCGTACGCGATCGAATTGTTTCACACGAAACAGATTGCGTTTATCTTTTAGTCTTAAATTAAATTAATGATGCACCGCAATATATTGCTAGTAGTATCAATTACTTATGGCACTTGCCCGCTTGACCGACAGAAAACCCGCTGTTACGCTCCGCCGCGCTCAGAGTTAAGCCGCTTCAAGTTTAGCTCAAAGTGCATTTGGCAGCGCCGATTTGTTCTTTGTAAACGTTCCGCGCCGCAGCTACCGTAATTACGAATGATGCGCTCACCCTTTGGGGAAAGGCTGAACGTGCAACAGTGCAAGCGAAACAGGGGAAAACTAGATATACAGAAATAAAACACTGGAACCGCATACGCGGTATCCCATTTACACCAACTCGTTGGAGGTAATTTCGTGTCAATTTCAAAACTTGCAAATCTACGCCACAAGGCGTTCGTCTTTACCCAAGCCGTTCTTGTTTCTACTGTAATCGCGACTTTGGCCTCTTCATCGGTTAGTGCCGCTGATAACGACGTTACAGCTATAGATAGTGAAAGCGCTGTACCAATTGATAGCAACACTGACAGCATGCAAGCCGGCGGAACAGGCAATCCCTATTCGCCGAGATATGGACACCCTTATCGCCATGGAGTTATGCCGACACTTGATATCCACGCCGCGATGCAGAAGTGGGCTGCAGCTCATCAGCCATTGATTGCGGCAGCCACCGGCACCCAAACACTCAGTTACGGCGGTGGAGTAAATGGGATTGGTGTTCAGAGTGGCCACTCCAAAGTCTATTTGGTTTTCTACGGATCTCAATGGGGAAGCCAGAGCACCGACGGCAATGGTAACGCCACCTTCTCCGGTGATTCATACGGTGCAGCCGCGAAAGCGCAGATGATGTTCAAGGGCATCGGCACGGGTAGCGAGTTGTGGTCGGCAGAGCTGACTCAGTGGTGCGACGGCCCCAATGTGTCGGCGGGTGCGACCAGCTGCCCTGCGAACGCCAACTTCATTCCCTACCAGAGCGGTGGCGTACTTTCTGGCGTCTGGTACGACAACTCGGTATCGTCACCCTCCTCCGCAACGGGTAGTCAACTCGGCCAGGAAGCGATCAACGCCGCTGCGCACTTCGGCAACACCACTGCGGCGTCGAACCGCGATGCCTATTACGTGATCCTGTCGCCGACCGGCACTAACCCGGATGCGTACCAGGGCGCGTATTGCGCATGGCACGACTATACGGGCGACTCGTCACTCTCGGGCGGCGCCCTATCCTCGCCGTACGGTGACATTGCGTTCAGTAACCAGCCCTACAACATGGACTCAGGTTCGGGCTGCGGCGTGAATTTTGTAAACTCCGGTACTGCCGGTCAACTGGACGGTTATACGATGACGCTCGGCCACGAGTGGCATGAAATGATGTCGGACCAGAATCCGGCTGGCGGCTGGACCAACCATACAGGCGACGCCACCTACAACGGCCAAGAGAACTCCGACGAGTGCGCTTGGATCGCGGCAGGTCAACCCGGCGGGGCGGCTAACATCACCTTTGGTAACGGCACCTATACCGAGCAAGCCAGTTGGTCCAATGACACTAACTCGTGCGCGATCACGCATCCGATCGTAGGCGGTAGTGGTGGCGGTGGTACGCCGGTGGCAAACTTCGGCTATACCGCCAATGCATTGGTGGTGAGCTTCACCGACAGTTCCACCGATACCGGCGGCACGCTCAGCGCACATGCTTGGACATTTGGAGACGGCGGTACATCGACGGCAACCAACCCGAGCCACACTTACGCAACCGCTGGTACCTACAGCGTTGCCGAAAAGGTCACGGACAGTGCGAGTGGTACCACTAACACGAAGACCGTGTCGGTGTCCGTCACCGGCGGCACGGGTGGCGGCGGTAACGTGTTGGTCAACAACGTCGCTGTCACCGGTTTGTCCGGTGCGACCGGCGTGCTCTCGGCCGATTACACCTTCACCGTGCCGACCGGCGCCACTTCAGCCACCGTGGCAATTTCTGGTGGTACGGGTGATGCCGACATGTATGTGCAGAACGGTGCAGCACCGACCTTGTCCAGCTACAGCTGTCGTCCGTACGTGACGGGCAACACCGAAAGCTGCACGCTGACGGCGGGCAATACCTACCACATCAAGATCAACGCCTACGCCGCTTATACCGGCGTGAGCCTGGTCGGCAAGTACACCGCCGGTGGCGGTGGTGGTGGCGGTAACGTGCTGAGCAACAACGTCGCGGTGACCGGTTTGTCCGGTGCGACCGGCGTGCTCTCGGCCGATTACACCTTCACCGTTCCTGCCGGCGCCACCGCGGCCACCGTTGCTATCTCCGGTGGTACGGGTGATGCCGACATGTATGTGCAAGTGGGTGCAGCACCGACGCTGACCAGCTACAGCTGCCGCCCGTATGTGACGGGCAATGCTGAGAGCTGCACGCTGACGGCGGGCAACACGTATCACATCAAGCTCAATGCGTATGCGGCCTACGCGGGCGTGAGCCTGTTGGGCAAGTACACGCCGTAAGTCATCACGGTTGATGGCCGATCCGCCGCGCTAACGGGCGGATCGGTTCATCGCGCAAAAGAAAACTCCCGGTCTGCGAAGGCCGGGAGTTTTTGTTTTTGGGGATCGCAGAGACCGTTTTCTTGACGCCGGACTTTCTATAACCGTCCGGGGAAAATATGCGACTAATTCGCCGCCACCGGCGTGCCGGCATAACGCTGCCGCAAAGTGCCGACGCGCTCGACGTAGACTTGGGTTTCATCGAACGGCGGCACGCCCGCATACTTGCGCACGTTCGCTTCACCGGAGTTGTATGCGGCCGCGGCGAGACGTTCATCGCCATTGAAGTGCTTGAGCAATTGCGCGAGATACTGCGCACCACCGCGAATATTTTCTGCGGCGTCCCACGGATTGACGACACCCAGATCGGTCGCCGTATTCGGCATCAACTGCATCAAGCCTTGCGCACCCTTGGACGATAACGCATTCGGATTGAATGCCGATTCGGCATGGATCACCGCACGCAGCAGCGCTTCCGGCACACCGAACTGCAACGCGGCGCTAACTACTTCATCGTGATACGCGAGCAGGTTCAGTGCAGTGTGATTCCAGTCGATCGGCGAATGCACATCACAGGCACTGCAGGTGGCGATGTAGCTGAACAACACTTCGATCGGACTATGATCACGCGGTTTGACGTTGGTGTATTCGACGATGCCGTTGGCGCGCGAAACCTTGTACACCGAGCCGCGCTGCACCTTGAAGTCGGCCGCAGGCGTGGCTGCCGCCGCAGGTGGCTTCAGCCACGGATTCACAGCAGCATCCGGCGCGACCGCCGTCGTGCTTGACGGATTCGCAGGCACCGCGCTGGCCGAAATATTTATCGGCGCTGGCAAACTTTCCGGCAGCACTGCTCCCGGCCCGGATCGATAATTCGGATTGCTGACCTTGGTGGTATCGACACCGGCCGATTTCGTCTGCGCCTTCACCGGCGGCGGATCGACGAAGCTCGACAGCTTGACGCAGTCGATCAAACCCGCCGGTTTGTTGGTGTAGGCGATCTGGCCTTCGCCATTCACGCATTTGTACAACGCACCGGCATGCACGATGCCATTCGCGCTCATGCCGAGCATCGCAAAAATCGTCCAACGCAACGACGCGGGCATCACTTGGCCGTTCTTGCTCGCGCGCTCGCGGCACTTGCAGAGCCACGTGCTGCGCGTTCGCAAAAGGGCGTCGGTTGTCGTTGGTGTCAAAGCCATAATGTGTCCTAGTTTCAACTGTGCACCGCCTTTTGCCAAGCGCTGCGGCGTTTTGTGGCGTTATCGACCGCGATCCGGCGCGGCAGTTCGGGCTCGATTTTCCGCAGCCTCCGACCAAGACAACGCGCGGTTGCTAGCCGCAGTCCGATGTGGCGCGTAAACTACTGGGCTGTCTCGCTTTCCTGCAAACGCCCATGTCCGGCAAATTGTTCGTCAAAACCCACGGCTGCCAGATGAACGAGTACGATTCGGCCAAGATGGTCGATGTGCTCGTCGCCGCACATGGTCTCGAAGTCACGGATATCGAAGCCGATGCCGATGTGATCCTTGTCAACACTTGCTCGATCCGCGAAAAAGCCCAGGAAAAAGTGTTCTCGCAGCTCGGTCGTTGGCGCAAATTGAAACTCGCCAAACCGCATCTGGTGATCGGCGTCGGCGGTTGTGTAGCATCACAGGAAGGTGCGGCGATTGTCGAACGTGCGCCGTATGTCGATCTCGTGTTCGGTCCGCAGACCTTGCATCGCCTGCCGCAAATGATCGATGCGCGCCGTGCGAGTGGTCAACCGCAGGTCGATATTTCGTTCCCGGTCATCGAGAAATTCGATCACCTGCCGGCACCGCGCAAGGAAGGTCCGAGCGCGTTTGTTTCGATCATGGAAGGTTGCTCGAAGTACTGCGCGTTCTGCGTCGTGCCGTACACGCGCGGCGAAGAAGTCAGTCGTCCGTTCGACGACGTGCTGGCCGAAGTCGCCGCACTGGCCGAACAAGGCGTGCGCGAAATCAACCTGCTCGGGCAGAACGTCAACGCCTATCGCGGGCCGATGTTCGATGGCGCAGTCGCCGATCTTGCGCTGCTGATTCATTACATCGCACAACTCGACGGTATCGGTCGCATTCGCTTCACCACCTCGCATCCGCTGGAGTTTTCCGATTCGCTGATCGAGGCATATGCAAACGTGCCGAAGCTCGCGAATTATCTGCATCTGCCGGTGCAATCGGGATCGGATCGCATTCTTGCGGCGATGAAGCGCGGTTACACCTCGCTCGAATTCAAGCACAAGCTGCGCAAGCTGCGCGCGGTGCGTCCCGACATCAGTATTTCATCGGATTTCATCGTCGGTTTTCCGGGCGAAACCGAAAAGGATTTCGCCGCAACGATGAAACTCATCGATGATGTCGGTTTCGACCAGAGCTTCAGTTTTATCTATTCGAAACGTCCGGGCACACCGGCGGCGAATCTGACCGACGACACGCCTGAGGAAGAAAAAAAGCAGCGCCTCACGCACCTGCAAACCACGATCACGGCCAACTCGGATCGCATCTCGCGCAGCATGATCGGCAGCGTACAGAACGTGCTGGTCGAGCGCACCAGCACCAAAGACAGCAACGAACTCTGCGGCCGTACCGAGAATATGCGCTACGTGAATTTTCCGGGCGATCCGCGGATGATCGGCCAGTTCGTCGATGTGGTGATCACTCATGCGATGACCAATTCGCTGCGCGGTCGTATACAGCAATCCGAACCGCTGCCCCTCGCCGCAGCGAGCTGATTGTCGAGCTGACCGACGATAAACGTCGCGCCTGAAACTCGTATTCTGATGACACCACTCAAATACCTCGGCGCGTATCCGGCCAGCGTGCAGGACAAGGTGCGCGAGCTGATCGCGCAGGATCGGCTTGGCGAATATCTGAGCAAAAAATATCCGGCACGTCATGCGGTGCAGAATGACAAGGCACTCTACGCCTACACCCAGGCCCTGAAGCAGGATCATCTGCGCAACGCGTCGGCGATCGACAAGGTTCTATTCGACAACCGGCTCGATCTCACCCATCGTGCGCTCGGTTTGCACACCGCGGTTTCGCGCATCCAAGGCAACAAGCTCAAGGCCAAGAAAGAAATCCGCATCGCGGCCTTGTTCAAGGAAACCGCACCCGAGTTTCTGCGCATGATTGTCGTGCACGAACTCGCGCACCTCAAAGAACACGATCACAACAAGGCGTTTTATCAGCTCTGCGAATACATGGAAGCGGATTACCACCAGCTCGAATTTGACTTGCGTGTGTATCTCACTCATCGCGATCCCGCGACTCGCGCAAAATCCGTGGATGAGAATTCCGTCTGATCGCCGTGATGCCGCAGGCATTGCGAATGCGGCGAAACATCGGCAAAAAGATCAGCCGCACCGATTGCCAGCGTGATCGAAAAGCCGCGACGGAATCATCCTGTCGCGGTTTTTTTTGATCAATGCGCGGCGTACACCGCCATCACGTCGCGGCGCATCGCCGCACTGCTGTCGGCGCGGCTGTAGAACATGTGGCCACCGGGATATTCCTTCACCTGCACGCGGTTCGGATCGCCCATCAACGGCATCTGGTCGACAATCAGTTTCGAGGCCATGAACGGACACGACAGATCGCCCCAGCCATGCACGATCAGCACCTGCAGTTTGGAATCGATCGCTACCGATTCACGCAGTTGCTCGACCGAACCTTTGCGTCCTTCTTCGCCGCGCTCCCACAAGCGGTTCACCTCGTAGCTCAGCGCATTGTAACGGCCGGCAAATTTCCAGCCGACGCTGCGCGTGACAAAATCCACCATCGCTGTCGTGGTTGGCGCAATGATGCCATCGAGAATCGGATCGTTGCTGCGCTGCTCGGGATCGAACGGGAACGGATCCCAACCGGTGACGTTCGAGTCATATCGGCTGCCTAGTTTGCCTTCCGCGCGATACACCTCGCGCAGATACGCCTGCGTTTCGAGCCGACCACCGGCACGACGCACAAACGCCGCGTCAAGCCCGGTCAGTTCGGTCACACGCTTGACGATGCGCTCGACCGCCTGCGGATCAGAGCGGCCTTTCAGCAGATCGGTGACGTATTCGCCACGCGTGTAATTGATGACCTCGGCCATCGCCGCATCGGTCAATTTACCGTGACGTTCGAGGTTCGCCGCGGCGATGCTCGGCAAGGTCAGCATCCACGGCAATGGCGAGAGATCGCCGCCCTCCGACGCCGTTGGTTCGAGATACGGCGATACCAGCACGAGACCATTCATCGCCACGCCGAGACGCGTCTGCAAGTAGTGCGTGATGCGCGGGCCGCGAAAACCGCCGTAACTTTCACCGACCAGATATTTGCGCGATGTGAGTCGGCCGTTCTTCACGAGCCAGTCGTAGATCACGCGCGACAGATAATTGATGTCGGCATCGGTGGCGTAAAATTCTTTCTTCGCGTCTTTCTCTTCGATACGTGCACGACTGAAACCCGTGCCAACCGGATCGATGAATACGAGATCGGTGAAATCCAGCCACGTACCCGGATTATCCATCGCCGTGGCAGGATCAGAAGGACTATTGCCTTCGCTGCCGAACTGCACGCGTTTGGGTCCGAGCGCACCAAGGTTCAGGTACACCGACGACGCCCCCGGCCCGCCGTTCAGCGCGAATGTGATCGGCCGATCGCGACCGGGCATGGTGTAGGCGGTGAACATCACATCGGCGATGACC
>JANXUW010000685.1 GCA_025351985.1 Pseudolysobacter sp. | reverse complement strand
CGCCGGTGATCGTGTATCGCCTCGCCTGGCGCGGTTTTCGTTACCGCGAATACCTCGCGCGCTGGCGCGAGCGTTTCGGCTTTTTTCCGGACCCGCGTTTTCACGACAGCATCTGGATCCACGCCGTATCGATGGGCGAGGTCAACGCCGCGGTGCCGCTGATCGAGGCGCTGATGCGCCGACATATCGGCTCGACCTTCGTCATCACCACGGTCACGCCGACCGGATCGGAGCGTGTGCGCAAGGTGTTCGGCGAGCGCGTGTTCCATGTCTATTTGCCCTACGATTTGCCGGCCTCGATTTGTCGTTTCCTGGCGCGTGTGAAACCGCGGCTCGCGGTGATCATGGAGACCGAAATCTGGCCGAATTTGTTCATGGAATGCCACAGCGCCGGCGTGCCGATCGTGGTCGCGAACGCGCGGCTTTCCGAGCGCAGCCTGAAAGGTTACGGCCCGATTCGACCGCTCGTGCGCATGGCGATCCGCAGCGTGAGTTTTGTCGCCGCGCAATCGCAGCCGGATGCCGAACGCCTGCTCAGTATCGGCGCGCGACCCGAGCGCCTGCGTGTGGTCGGCAACCTGAAATACGATATGGCGGTGCCGCCCGAACTCGCGCAATGCGGCCGCGACCTGCGTGCGGGTTGGGGCGCGCATCGGCCAGTATGGATCGCCGCGAGCACGCACGAGGGCGAGGAAATCGCCGTGCTCAAGGCGCATACCGAAGTGCTGCGGCGTTTTCCGGACGCGCTGCTGCTGATTGCGCCGCGGCATCCCGAGCGGTTCAAGCCGGTGGCGCAGGCGTTTCGCAATCTCGGTTTCGCCACGCGCACGCGCAGCGAGGACGATGTGGCGAATATGTCGAGCCAGGTTTTTGTCGTCGATACGCTCGGCGAGTTGCTGAACTATTACGCCGCTGTGGACATTGCGTTCGTCGGTGGCAGCCTCGATCGCGTCGGCGGCCACAATTTGCTCGAGCCGGCCGCGCTGGCGGTGCCGGTGATCGTCGGCCCGCATACCTTCAACTTCGAGGAAATCGTCGCCAGCCTGTCACAGGCGCAGGCGATGATCGGCATTGCCGATGCCGATCTGTTGGGCGACGCAGTGCTGCATCTGTTCACGCATGCCGAGGAGCGCGAACAGATGGGCGAGGCCGCACGCCAGGTTTTCCAGCGCGAAAGCGGCGCGGTGGATCGCAGTATGGCGATCATTGAGGATGCGTTGCACGGCACCGCGCCCGGCTGCCTGAAAGCCTCCACCGGGCACGACGAGCACTGAGGATCCCGAAATTGCGCGAGGCTTGCGCTGCGGCGACATAGCTCGCGTCGCCGGCTGATCCGCGAGTACCGTGCGACGGACTTCGCCGGTGTTGCGAAAGCAGGGAATCCATCAATCCGTGGGCATGATCCACATCACCTCGATTCGTGATATTGCGGATGTAGCTACGGTCCTGACCTGCCTTCGAAGCCGTCGGTAAAGATGTCATCGTTGCCGAGCACGGTGAAGGTCACGCTATGCGCGGCGTAGCTGACCCGCCCCCACGCGGGCGTGGCAACGATCTGCGCAAAGGTGCCGGACACGTTGCCGACCGTGGCGATGGTGCAGGTGGCGCCGATCGTCGGCGCGCCGGCAAAACGCATGCGCAGCACGCCGCCGAGCGCGAGCGTGCCGCCGACGTTGATGCTGGCGCAATTGTTGCCGCTGACCGTGTTGATCGTCAGCTGGGAACCGCCGGCGAGAGTGGCGTTGCCGTTGATCGTGAGCATGCCGTAAGGTTGAGCGGTATCGCCGGGCGCGAGGATGCCACCGCTGTTTATCGTGGTCGGGTAGGCTGTGCCGATGCCGGCGAGCGTGGCGCCGCGCGCGACCGACATGCTGCCGCTGGTGCCGGGGCCGCTGCCGGGCAGGCTGCTGTCGTCGATCAGCGTGCCGGCCGCGACACTCCAGTTTTGTGCGCTGCCCCAAGCCGCGCTGACGTCGCTGCCGGTCAATGTCCAGGTTCCGGCATCGATTTTCGCGAACGCGCCGAAGCCCTGATACAGCGACGCACTGCGGTAGTCGACAGCACTGATCTGCGCCACGTCGAACGTGTTGGCGGAGCCGTTGCCGCCGAGCGCGAGGATGTCGGGCGTCTGCGCGACGGTGTACAGCGATTGCACGGTGCCGCTGAAACTGGCGCCGGCTTCGAGCACCAGCGTATTGCCGCCATTGTAGAAATCGATCGCATACGCGCGCGCCGACGATGCGCCCAACTGCAACTGTATGCCGCCGCCAATGCTGCCGGAATTGATCACGGTCGCATTGCCTTCGCCGATGATGCCGGAGCCGCCGCTGCCGCTGAAGTATTGTCCGCGACCGTTGCCGCCGTTGCCGCCGCCGATGCTGCCGCTGTTGATGAGCGTGTTGTTATTGATCATCGCTATGCCAGCGCCGCCGCCGCCGCTACCGCTGTTGCCGCCGCCGTTCGAACCGGCCGCCGCATAATTGCCGCCGTTGCCGCCGCTGATGGTGCCGTTGTTGGTCAGCGTTACATTCCCGTCCATCAATACGCCGCCACCGCCACCGCCACCACCCCCTGCGCCGCTGCTAATCGTGCCGGCACCGCCCACACCGCCGTTGCCGCCATAGATGTTTGCGCTGTTCGTGAGCGAACCGGCGAGATGCAGGCCGAGGTTGCCGCCACCGCCGCCGCCCGCACCGCCGCCGCCCGAATACCCGGTTGGATCGGTACCGGCACCGCTGCTGCCGCCACCTCCACCACCACCGATGCCGTTGTTGTACCAGCCGCCACCGGCGCCGCCTGCACCACTGCCGCCAATCGTGTAGTTACTGCCTACCGCCGTGTTATCGCCGCCATTGCCGCTGACGGTGCCGCCGATAACGAGCATGTTGACGCCGCCAACAGCGGTCGGAGTGATCGTTATCGCGCCGCTGGAGCTGTAGGCGTTGCCAGCGCCGCCACCGCCGCCACTCAACACCTGCGTCGATGGATTGCCGCCGGTGGCGCCGGGATTGCCGGGTGTGTTTTCACCGCTGCCTGGCGTGCCGCCGCCGCCGCCGGAGTTGTTGGGGCTGACGCTGCCCGGCGTACCGCCAGTGGCGCCGGCGTTCATGCTCGGGACGCCGCCGGCGCCGCCTGCGGCACCGCAAGTATCGCCGGCGTTGCAGGCATACGCGCTCGCCGCGAACGCGACACATCCGCACAGTAGCGCCGCCACGCAGGCCAGCGGCAAGCGGCGCCTGTCGCTGCACGGCTCGGCGCGCGAATCTTGCCATATCCACTTATATACAAATATATTTGTGCGGCTATCGTGGTGTGTCACGGGATTTTCCTCCGATGCGAAAAAGATGTCTGGCGGCGTCAGCGGTTTGCGGCATCGATTCCTTTGCGTGTTCTGCATGTTCGAGCAAGGTTCTCGATGCGGAAATTCACGTGTCGTCGTGCCGTAGAAGATGTCTCTCGATGCAAGTATGCGGATCACAACGGGCATGCTAGCCAATGCATGCTGGTTGCCGCATCACGTAAATCAGTGATTTTTTGTGGCATTGCGCTGTGTTAGCGTGGCCAGTCAATTCCGAAGATCCGCATGCCCGAAGCCATTCTCATCGTCGATGACGAACCACCCATGCAGGCGCGGCTGCGCCGTGTGCTGATCACGCTCGGTTATGCCGACGGCGTGTTGCATTGCGCTGCCGACATCGCGCAGGGCAAGGCGCTGGCGGGCAACGTGCCTGCGGGTAAAAGCGCGTACACGCTGGCGCTGGTCGATCTCGGTCTGCCGGATGGTAACGGCATCGAGTTGATCCGCTGGTTGCGCGCGCGCGACGAGGCGCTGCCGATCCTGGTGATCTCGGCGTGGAGCACCGAGGAGATGATTCTGGGGGCGTTGCGTGCGGGTGCGAGCGGTTACGTGCTCAAGGAACGCGACGATCTCGAAATCACGATGTCGCTGAAGAGTGTGCTCAAGGGGGGCGCACCGATCGATCCGTTCATCGCGCGGCGCATACTCGGCCTGATCGGCGCAGCGCCGGCGCAAGCTTCCGTCGTTGTCGAGGATACCGAACTGCATGAGTCGCTGAGCGAGCGTGAACTGGATATCCTGACGCGTGTGGCCGAAGGCATGAGCAATCGCGAGATTGCCGAATCACTGAGTATTTCACGATGGACAGTCGATACCCACGTCCGACACATCTACCAGAAGCTTGCGGTGGATTCGCGTACGCGCGCGGTGCACGTTGCGCGCGTGCAAGGACTGCTGCGTTAGGCATGTTCAGGCCCGGCAAGTCTGCGCTGATCGCTCTGATCCTGCTGTGTGCGTTCGCGGCGATGGCGGCATTTGCGCAGGCCGCAACGGCCGCCGCGTGGCCGGGTCGCGCCGAGGCGGTGGGTTCGGACTGGAGCGCGCAGACGCCGCCGGAATCCGGCTGGGTTGATGTCACACTGCCCGACGACTGGAGCGTACGCTGGCCGACGTTCGACGGTGTGGTCTGGTATCGCCTGACGTGGAACGTGCCGGCTCCGCTCGGGAGCGCCGGTTTGTTCGTCGAATACCTCGACATGGCCGCCACGATCAGCATCAACGGCGTCGAGATCGCGCGCGACGCATCGCTGGTCGAACCGCTGACGCGCATGTGGAATACGCCGCGCTTTTTGCTGTTGCCGGTACCGCTGCTGCACGTCGGCGAAAACACCCTGCTGTTTCGCATATCGGGTCTCGCGGCGTATCAGCCGGGACTTGGCTCGGTGCGCGTCGGCGCGCCCGCGGTGATGCATGAGCTGTATGAACAGCAACGCTGGCTGCGCCGAGATTTGACCCTCTATACCACCGCCATCGGCGTGACGCTGGGCAGTTTCTTTCTCGTGCTCTGGCTATTGCGCAGGCAAGAGGTTGCGTATGGCTGGTACGGTGCTCAACAAATGGTGTGGTTGATCATTGCCTGGAATAGCATAACGACCAGCACACAGCCTTTTCCAGGCACGGACTCATTCGAAGCGGTCCAAACGGCGGCGCTGCTGGTGTTTGAAGCTTGTTACGCGATGTTCGTACTACGCTTCTGCGAGCGGCGTTGGCCCAGACGCGAGGCTGCGCTGTGGATTCTGACGGTGTTGGGTTGCGTCTGGGTACTGCTGACACCCCATGCGGATATGCGCGGCGTACGCGATCTGCTGACCTTGGGGGCGGAACTGATTTCGATCGGAGTCAACCTGATTTTCGTCTATATCGCCTGGCGTCATGGCCGCACCGATCAGCGCGTGCTCTCCGTGTGCGCCATGCTGGCGACGTTTGCCGGCACGCACGATACGCTGGTGTTCCTGCGTGTCATCGAGAGCAACACGTATTACGCCACGCTGACCGAGCAGGTTACCGTGGTCGGCGTGGCCCTCGTACTGGGCTGGAATTTCGTGCGCAGCCTGCGTCGTATCGAAGGTTTTAATGCGGAGTTGGTGCGCAACGTCGAGTCGGCGCGCGCCGAACTCGCGACCACGCTGCATCGCCAGCACGATCTCGAACTCGTGCACGCGCGTCTCGGCGAGCGCGTGAATCTCGCGCACGATCTGCACGATGGCCTCGGCGGCATGCTGATCGGCAATATCGCCGCGCTCGAACAGGCAGACGACAACATGCCCTCGCGCGAAGTGCTGGGCATGTTCAAGGAATTGCGCGACGACTTGCGCCTGATCATCGACACCGCCTCGGCCCAACATTACGGCGAACATTCGCTGGCCGAACTGCTAGCGCCGCTGCGCCATCGCATGACACGATTGTTCGAAGCGCACGACATCGACAGCCGCTGGCGCGTCGGCAATCTGGAAAAAATCTACCTGACCACGACGCAGAGCCTGGACCTGCTGCGCATCCTGCAGGAGGCGTTGACCAACGTGCTCAAGCACAGTGGCGCGCGCTGCGTCGAGGTCGATCTGCTGAATGATCGCGAGGCGTTGTTGCTGGAAGTACGCGACAACGGTGTCGGCATGAAAACCCGCGACGAAACCGGTTTCGGTACCGGTATGCGCAGCATGCAGGCGCGGGCGCGGCGGCTCGATGCATCACTCACGATCGGCTCGCAAGCCGAAGGCACCGTGGTGCGTCTGCATCGTCCCTGGTCGACCAAAAGCGAACTGTTATCAGCGGCTGCGCCAAGCCACGCGGCGCCAGTTACACTTTGAAGTCTGCGGCCTTGATTCGTGCCGTTGCGCGCTAATCGTGCAATCTTCGATCGGCATCAAAATTTGTAGCTGATACGCACACCGTAACTGACGGGTCGGCCTGCCGCCGCGACATCGGTGCCGGGCAGGAAAAAATTGCGCGTGAGGTCGTAACGCGTGTTGAAGATGTTTTTGCCCCACAGACCGAAGCTCCACGCCGAGCCGTGCGGCGTCATGCCGATGTTGGCATTCGCCAGCCAGTAGGATTTCAGCGTGTAGCCGGGGCCGAGCAGCAGCAACTGGCTGTAACTGTCGCGATAACTGTAGTTGGCGTCGGCGCTGATCGTGTAGTTGCCGGCATCGAAGGTCCAGGCCACGCTGCCGCCGTAGCTGAGCCTGGGGAAACTCAGGCGCTGGCCGTTGTAGTCAGCGTAGACATTCTTGCCGGCGGCGAGCGAGGCCTGGCTGTCGAACGTCACAAAGCTACTTGTATACTTTCCGCGCTTGTCGCCGAGATACTGGCTGATCTCGATGCCGCCGATCGGCCGCCAGGTCAGCTCCAGTTCGCCGCCGTCGATCTCGGATTTCGGCGCGTTGACGAAGGTGCCGATCAGCGATTGCGACAGCGGCTCCAGCAGCGCTGCCAGCACTTGCTGATCGCGATAGTCGTAGTGGAACAACGCGCCGTTCAGGCGCAGCGTTGGCGTCAGGTCGGTCTTGAAACCGGCTTCGTAGGCGATCAGCACTTCGGGCCGGAAAATATTGATCGCCGTGGCATCGGTCGCGTTGTGCGCGGTAAAGCCGCCGGATTTCACGCCGCGACTGATGCTGGCATAAAACAGCGTAGCTGATGCCGGCGTGTATTCGAGCGCGATTTTCCCGGAGGGCGCCGTGGATTTCAGCGAACGTTGCAACGGCCCGACGAACACGATCGGCGGATCGATGAAGCGGGTGTAGAAATTATCGATCGCGCGCGTTTCGTGCTCGTAACGCAGCCCGAACGTGCCTTTCCAGCGATCGTCGAAGCGATAGTCGGCTTGGCCGAACAGGCCGAGCGATTCGCCGCGCTGGTGATATTCGGTGAGCAGGTCGCCACCGAGGCGATCGCTGAAATCCTCGTAGGATTTTTCGGTCAGCGTCTGCTGCGACCAATACAGGCCCGTGAGCCAGCTCAGCGCATCGGTTGTTGTTGATTGC
>JANXUW010000682.1 GCA_025351985.1 Pseudolysobacter sp. | reverse complement strand
GGTTTTCAGCACGGCCAGCGTGTCGCGGTTTCGTTTGCGTCGAATGTCTGGGCTGAATATTTCACCGCGCCGGCGGCGATGGTGGTGCCGTTGCCGGATGCCGTTTCCGACGACGCTGCGTGCCAGTTGTTTGCGATGCCGCTCAGTGCAATTTTGCTGATGCAGGAAATGCGTTTGCAGTCCGGCGACTGGATCGTGCAAAGCGCGGCAAATGGCACGGTCGGCCGCATCATCATCCAACTGGCGCGCGCGCAGGGCATCAACGTGATCAATCTCGTGCGCCGTGCTGAGGGCATCGACGAACTCAAGGCCGCGGGCGCCGAGCACGTATTTTCCAGCGACGACGAGGGCTGGGCGCGCAAGGCGCGCGAGGTGACCGGACGCAGCCCGGTGATTCGTGCGATCGACTCGGTCGGCGGCGCGACATCGCTGCAACTGCTCAGCGTGCTCGGCAAGGATGCGCAGCTGATCTCGTTCGGATCGATGTCCGGCCAGCCGATGCAGATCGATTCGGGCAAGCTGATTTTCGCCAATATTCAGGTGCGCGGTTTCTGGGGCGGCGCGTTGTTCGATGCGTCGAGCGCCGAGGCCAAGCTCGCGCTGATTACGCAGGCGGTAACGCTGGTGGCGAGCAAACAACTGGATTTGCCGCTGGAAGGCGAATATCCGATGAACGAAATCCAGGCCGCAATGACGCATATCGCGCGTCCCGGCAAGGTCGGTAAAATCGCCTTGGGCGCGCTCGTTTGAGTTCGGGCGATCGTTCGTGAAAAATCCTGCGGTCATCGGCGCTTGATCGTGGCGCCGTGGCTACGGGCAAGATGTTTCTAAAAACCCGACCAGTAACCTATCATTGCTGCCGATGACCACCACCCACGCCAGCACGATCCTGTTTGCCGATGTCAGCGGCAGCACGCGGTTGTTCGAACAGCGTGGCGATGTCGCCGCGCGCCGCATCATCGCCAGCGTGCTTGCGGCGTTGAGCGAGGTCGTCGCCACCCACGGCGGGCGCGTGGTGAAAACCATCGGCGACGAGATCATGGTGGTTTTTCCGGGTGCGATCCAGGGCTTGCTCGCCGCGGTCGACATGCATCGCCGGATCGACGAAGACGCCGAATTCAAGCGCGACAATCTCGCGATCCGCATCGGCCTGCATCACGGCGATACCTTGGCCGAAGATGGCGATGTCTACGGCGACGCGGTGAACGTCGCGGCACGCATGACCGCGCTGGCCAAGCGTCAGCAGATCGTCACCACTGCGAGCACGTTGAAGTCGCTGACCAGCGCGGCGATGTTGCAAACGCGCTCGCTCGGTCAGGCGCGCGTCGCGGGCAAGCAGCAGCCGATCGAGATCGTCGATGTGCTGTGGCAGAACACCACCTCGCACCTGACCATGGTGCAGCGTGTGATCGGCAGCGAAGACGCGGGCCCGCCGCGCAATCGATTGTTAGTGCGTTATCGCGGTCGCGTGGTCGAGCTGGATGAAGCCTCCGAGCCGTTCACCCTCGGTCGCGATGCGAGCAACGATCTCGTGATCGAGGCCGACTGGATCTCGCGCAACCACGCCATGATCGAATACAAGCGCGGCCACTTCATGTTGTCGGATCGCTCGACCAACGGTACCTATGTCAAGCTCGGCGACGATGACGAACTGCATCTGCACCGCGACGAATTCCATCTGCGCCGCACCGGCACGATCAGCCTCGGGCAAACGCTCACGCTGAATCAGGAACACGTTTTGTATTTTCAGTGCAGCGAGGCCTGAGCGGTCACAGACGTTTGCACGTCATGACTCGCTGCATCCGCAGCTCGCCCTTTGGGCCATGCGCGACGCGCATGTTCGTTTCGGCATCCTGCCTGCACAGTCCAGCGTAGGCTGGGATCCATGTGGCTCTCGTTCTTGCCTTGCTTCTACCTAATCAAAATCAAAAATGGATCACAGCCTGCGCTGGGATGACGGCTTTTCTTCGCAGCGATGCCAGCGTGTTTGGCCGTCTAGACATCGAATCCATTTTTGAATATCGCATCGTAATTCGTCGGCGGCAGATCCGTGCCCTGGAAAATTCCGAGTGGCGTGTAACCGCTGTAGCCCGGGAAAACGTAGTACACGTTCGGATTGGCGAGGCGGCGGATGATTGCTTCCGATAGTACCTGGCGGTAGTCGGTGGTGACGTTGAGATCCGCGCCTTCGAAGAGCTGGTTGGATCCGTCGGGATTGATGCCGAGCCCGGCAAATGTTCCGTAAGTCTTGCCGCCGTTCACCGCCGCGCCCATCGCGAACATCACCGTGCCGTAACCGTGGTCGGTGCCGCCCGACGCATTTTCCAGCACGCGACGGCCGAATTCGCTGACCGTCACCACGCTCGTGTGTTGCATGTAATTGCCGTTGTTGTCGCCGGCGAGATCGCTGTAGAACGCATTCAAACCGTCGGACAAGGTCTGTACCTGGTTGCCGAAATAATCGTAGCTGTTGACCGGCGAGCCTTGCTCGTTGTGCGTATCCCAGCCGCCAAGGTCGAGCGTGACGATGCGCAAGCCGACGCTCTTCTTGATCAGTTGCGCGATGTTCTGCAACTGGCTGCCGAATCCGGTGTTGGGATAAACAACGCTGCCCGAAGGTTTGTAGCCGCCGGTATTGCTGGCCGAATAGGTCGAGAAATTCACCGTCCGAAATTGCGCCAGTGCTTCAAGCGTGCTGACGCCGCAGCGGCAATCGGCAGCGCGCTCGCTTGCCATAACGACGGCAATACTTGCACCAGTCCGTTGACGCCCGCGACGGTATCGGTGTCGTTCGAATTCCATGGCCAGTTGCCCTGGTCGAGACGGAAATCCGAACCGGAATTCATCGTGATCGTTTCGTTGCTGCCGAGCAGGCTGCTGGCGGTGATGCTGCCCATGCTGATCGACGGCACGGGTACATTCGCCGGCAATCCGGCGCTGCCGAGATGGCGTGTGAGCCAGCCGAGTCCGCTACCGCTGCCACCGCCGAGTCCGGCTTCGAGATTCGACTGCGCCTCGAAATGGCTGCGGATCACCGGCTGCGGCTGTTTCTGCCCGGCACCGAGCACCACCGCGAGATGACCTTGCCCATACAAGGTGTTCAAACCCGTGGCGCGCGGATGCAGATTCCATTGCCCGCTCGCGATCGACAAACCCGCGCCGGTGCCGGTGAGCGGCACGCGCGTCGACACGCGCGCGGTTTCGTAAGCGGCGCGATTGCTATTGCTGGCACCGGGCGATACCAGGCTCAGCGCGTCCATCGCGCCGCGCAGAAACACCACGACCAAGGTGTCCTGCGAGGCCGCGCTGGTGCTGTCGAGCACGGCGTAACTTTTTGTGCCGGCGGTGAGTAACGCCGCAGCGCTGCAGCCCTTGAGAAAACCGCGACGAT
The DNA here is from genome assembly GCA_025351985.1 of Pseudolysobacter sp. Classification (GTDB taxonomy): domain Bacteria; phylum Pseudomonadota; class Gammaproteobacteria; order Xanthomonadales; family Rhodanobacteraceae; genus Pseudolysobacter. The sequence continues at coordinate 6,421 of JANXUW010000682.1, read as the reverse complement.
CAATTTGTATGTTCGACATGGTCAGCCTCAGCGGGTCAGAAAATCGGGGCTGCACAGGATCAGCGCGATCATCGAGCGCAAGCGCGACATCGTGTAGTGATTGCTCAGATTGCTGCCGCTCCACGTATCTGTGGTCAAGGTCAGCGCCGCCGTCGCTGCGACATTTTGGCGCAGGAAATCCACCGCCGCGTTGTACACACCGCTCGGCTGATAACCGAGAATCTGGGTACACCAGAAACCCGCAACATTGGCGGCCGTGCGTGTGGTCGCGTTGGGAAACGCGGCCAGCGTTTGCGCCTGCACATCGGCCAGATACGGCGATGTGCTCACGGTTTGATCCTGCGTCATTTCGAGCAACATCGCGAGCATACGCAAAGTCATGCCGAGCGAACCGCTGCTGGCCCAGGCAATCTGCACATCGGGATATCCGTTCGGCGCCGGCCAGTAGAACAAACGATGACCGGCGGATTGCAATGCCGAGAGTACGGCGTTGGTGGTCGACCAAGTGTTCGCCTGGAAATTCGGGTTGTCCAGATCGGGCAGCGGCGTGAAGTTGGCGCCGAGCGCGCGCAAGGTGCTGACCATCGCCACACCGGGGCGTTTCATTTTCTGGCCCCAGCCATTGGCGAAATCGGCCGAGTTGAGAATCGTCTGCGTGACGATCTGCAACTGGTTCGGCGCCTGCCAGTTCTGCAGGAATACGCTCGCGACAGTGCTCACCAGGGTCGGTGATGGACTATCGCTGACGAGGCGTCGACACAGCTTGGTGGCAATGAACGTCGCGACGCCCGGATGGCACGCGAGCGCATCGAATACATCGAAGCCATCTTGCTGATGTTCGTAGTCGTAGAGGTAGCGATTCAGGAAAAACTTGTCGTACTGATCGTGCAGGCCATCGACGTATTCGAACGTGCCGGGATTCAGGTCGTTACGCGTGTCGTAGGTGCTTTGCGACATCGTCCAGCCGGTCAGCGCGCGTGTGATGTTGTACACATCGGCATCGACATATTTGAGGCGGATCGCATCGCCATCGCCGGCCGTACCGACCGGCAATGACGGATCGAACGGATTCAGCACGCCGGCATAATTCATCGCACCGAGCGTATGCAATTCGCACAACTCGCGCGCGTAGTTTTCGTTCGGTCCGGCGCGCGTGCTCGAATACAGATCGAGCATGTACATCATCGATGCCGATTCGGCCACGTTGATCAGCAGGTTCTTGAAATTGCCGAATACGCCATTGCCCGCGGAGGTGGCGCGGAATAGCGCATCGAACGCCGGAAACATCGGCCCGCCGTCGTAATCCCAGCCGTTGACGCTGAAATGATCGTGCCAGAAATCGATCATACTTTCGTGCAACTGACGCTTGCTGTAGATCTGGCGGATCAGCGTCGCGCATTCCGATTCGGCGATCGGCAACATGCGATGGCTGTAGTTCGCGGTATCGGAATGATACGTCGACCAGAGCTGCGCCGGCGTCAGATTCAGCGCCTTGAAATTGGCCGAGGTGATGCGAGTGTCGCACGCCGTATCGCTGATCGCCGCCGGGCTGGTTTGCTGCGTCACCCACGCCGTCCAGCGCGTCGCATCGCTCGCGCCGAGGGCGTTGAATGCGGTGAGGTCGGCTTGCGCGCAACCGAACGTGGCGCGATTCAGCCACGCAACGGCGCTGGGCGGGCCACTCATCGTTTGGCTGATACTGGTGACGGTTGCGGGATCGCCGAGCCGCGTATCGACCGATGCTTTGCCGGCGCGGCGCATCGACGGCGCGGTGCTGTCGAAACCGAGGCTGGCGAACATCGTATTGAGTGCGCGCCGACGCGCGAGGGCCGTGGTCGTCACGGCAGTGGCACATTGCATACGCGGTCTCCGGCAAGCCCCCTTGCGCCTTGAGTCTACCCGATTCGATCGCGATTTTTGTGATGTGGCTTGGTTCAGTATCGAGTAGATTTTCGGCGCTGGGGTGCGACCCGCCGCGATGCTGCTCGGATCAGATCACCATCGGTTCCGGCAGCAATTGCACGCCGAACTGCTGCTGCACGCCGGCCTGAATGCGCTGCGCCAACGCCCATAGCTGCGCGCCGCTGGCCGCGCCGTGGTTGACCAGCACGAGTGCGTGCTGGCTCGAAACACCGGCATCGCCATCGCGCAATCCCTTGAAACCGCAGCTCTCGATGAGCCACGCCGCCGACAGTTTTTTCTGGCCGTCCGGCATCGGCCAGGCGGGCAGGGCAGGGTGTTGTAGTTGCAGCTGTTTTGCGACGGTATTCGTCACGATCGGATTCTTGAAAAAACTGCCGGCGTTACCTATCAAGGCCGGATTCGGCAGTTTGCGCAGCCGCAGTTGCGTGACCGCATCGGCTACCTCGGTTGCGGTTGGCGTGGTGATGTCCTGCGCGTGCAGTTGCTCGCGCAGGCCAGCGTAATCGAGTCGAAGTCGCGCTTGTCGTGTGAGCGCGATGTCTACCGCAGTGACGATCCAGTTCGCGGCCTCGGGTGTCTTGAAAATGCTTTGGCGATAAGCGAATCCACACTGCTCGCGCGACAGCAGGCGTGTCGTACCAAGCGCGATATCGTGGATTTCCACCGATGCACACACCTCGGCGAACTCGACGCCGTAAGCGCCGATGTTCTGGATCGGCGCAGCGCCGACGTGGCCCGGAATCAACGCGAGATTTTCGAGTCCGCACAGGCCTTGCGCGAGCGACCAGCGCACCAGTGCATCCCAGCTTTCGCCCGCACCGGCGCGCACATGCACGCGATCGCCATCTTCATGCGTGATCGCCATGCCGCGAAATTCCGGCAGCAACACGAGGCCGTCGAAGTCGCGCGTGAACAGGATATTGCTGCCGCCGCCGAGGATCAGTCGCGGCAAATTGGCGAAATGTTTTTGCGAGAGCAGCGCTTGCAGATCGCCGATATCGGAAACACGCGCAAGCATGGCGGCACGCGCAGCGACACCGAACGTATTCAGTGCCTGCAAAGAAACATCGTATTGCAGGCTGCAGGTGGGCAGGGATGACATGAGTTTGCTTGGCGACGTTGTCAGCGCAAGCTGCGGATAGCGTCGACACTTTCGCCGATCAAGGCCGGTCCGCGATAAATCATGCCGCTGTAGAACTGCACAAGACTCGCGCCCGCGGAAATTTTCGCCGCGGCATCATCGCCGGAAAGGATTCCACCGACGCCGATCAACGGAATTCGGCCGTTTAAACGTTTAGCCATCTGTTGCAGCACTTGCGTCGATTTGGCGAATAGCGGACGTCCGCTCAATCCGCCCGCTTCGTTTGCATGCGGCTGGCCGGTTATCACGCTGCGATCAATCGTGGTATTGGTGCAGATAACACCATCGACGCTGTTGATCAGCAATACGCCGGCGATGCTGTCGAGTTCGGCGTCGCTCAGATCCGGCGCAATCTTGAGCAACATCGGTTTGTATCGGCCGTGTTGTGCGGCGAGTTTTTCCTGGCGCTCGCGCAAGGTCGCGATCAGGCGTTGCAGCGCGTCTTCCTGCTGCAGGTCGCGCAGGCCTTGGGTGTTCGGTGATGAAATATTGACCGTGATATAGCTCGCGAACGGATAGACACGATCGAGACAGAACAGATAATCGTCGACCGCGTTTTCGTTCGGCGTGTCCTTGTTCTTGCCGATATTGATACCGAGCACGCCATTGAAGTTACTGCGTTCGACGCGTGCGACAAGATAATCGACGCCCTTGTTGTTGAAGCCGAGCCGATTGATCACCGCCTCGGATTGCGGCAGGCGGAACATCCGCGGTTTCGGATTTCCCGGTTGCGCTTTCGGCGTGATCGTGCCGATTTCGACAAAGCCGAAACCGAGCGCGCCGAGCGCTTCGAAATAGTCGCCGTTCTTGTCGAGTCCGGCGGCCAGTCCGACCGGATTCGGAAATGTGATGCCGAATACCTCGACCGGCAACGGCTTCGGTTTGCTCGCAAGCAGCGGATTGAAACCGGTGCGATACGCGGCTTCGATCGCCTTCAGGCCGAGATCGTGCGCGCGTTCGGCATCGAGGCAAAACAGCAAGGAGCGGGCGAGGTTGTACATGCCGATGGCAAATCAGAAATGCACGTTATGCGGGAACATCAGCAGGATCACAAACGCGACTATCAGCACAACCAGGATCAGATGTGCCCAGCCTAGAATCAGACCGGCGATCGCCATGCCGTCGCCTTCGATGCTGTCCGCTGGTGCACGACGGATTTCCGCGCGCGCGATATGTCCCGCGATTACCGCAGCCACTGCTCCGATTACCGGCAAAACACACCACGACAAGAGTCCGCAGACCAGGCTGATAATTGCTGCCGCGCTGGTAGTGCGCGAATTCTGTGCCGAGAGGGAACTCGGTTGACTGCCGGTCGCGTACGGCGTCAGCGGATGACCACAATTCGGACACGACGTGGCCTGGTCGGAAACCTGGTGCGAACACGCGGGGCATAAAATCATGGGCATCGGTCTACTCCTGGAAAGCGCGTTGAGAGCGTATAAAGTCAGAGTTTTTTCGCGGCTTCGACCACGCTGAATCCGGCGATCAAATCGTTGATGTCGGCAGCGCTTTCTTCGTAGAGATTATTGGCTTCCGTGCAGATGATCTGTACCGAGCCCTGTTTGCCGCTCCACAGGAATCGCCGTATGTGCCACTTCGCGCCGAAGGCTTCGCCGACATTGTCCAGTACCAGGCCGGTGTTGCCGTTCACGGTCAGCATCGTTTCGTTTTCGATGTGCGCTTTCGGATCGGTTTTCTGTATGAGGCCGATGTTGAGTTCCTTCAGCCCGTTCAAGGTCATCTGCACGCGTTCGGTGACCACCTTGACGACGGCAGAACCGTTTTTGTGACGGAACATGAATTCGACGGTTTCGCTGAGCGGGTGTTGCTCGACCGACCACGTGTTCGGATCGTAGGCAAACAGAAACACGCCGAAGCCGCTGCGCGCCACGCTGGTTGCCGATTTTGGCGTTGCATGCGCGAGCGAAATATCGACGAGTTCGTTGGTTTTCTCGACCTGCAGTTTCCACGTGCCATTGTCATCAAGGATGACATGCCGCCCATCCTTCGTCACCGCCTCGGTGGCAGCGAAAGCGCTGAACGTTGCCAACGAAAGCAGCATTGCGAGCGCAATCAGTAATCGTGCGGAAACCGTCGTTGTCATGTCGAACTCTCCGTTTGAATAACAACTTTCAAGTTCCGCATGCAGTCCGGCAATTTGTATCGGCGGCGCTGCATGCGGAATGTTTCGGCTTGAATCAGAAATCGAACTTGATGCCCTGCGCCAGCGGCAACGAGTCGGAGTAGTTGATCGTATTGGTCTGGCGGCGCATGTAGATTTTCCATGCATCCGAGCCGGATTCACGACCGCCGCCGGTGTCTTTTTCGCCACCGAACGCGCCGCCGATTTCCGCGCCGCTGGTGCCGATGTTGACGTTGGCGATGCCGCAATCCGAGCCGAAGCAGGTCAGGAATTTTTCCGCCGCGCGCAGGTCGGTGGTGAAGATCGACGACGACAAACCTTGCGGCACGCCGTTCTGGATTGCGATCGCTTCATCGAGCGTCTTGTACGGAATCACATACAGGATCGGTGCAAACGTTTCGGTTTGCACGATCGCATCACTGCCCTTGATGCCGTTGACGATGGTCGGCAGCACGTAGTTGCCCTTGCCCTCGATCGCCTTGCCGCCGGTCAGCACGGTGCCGCCCGCCGCCTGAGCCTGCGTCACGGCGTGCTCGTAGCGACTCACCGCATCGCGATCGATCAGCGGACCCATCAGCGTTTCGGATTTCAACGGATCGCCGATGCGCGTTTCGATCTGCTTGTACGCCTTGACCAGGGTCTGCGTGACTTCGTCGATGATCGACTCGTGCACGATCAGGCGCCGCGTGCTGGTGCAGCGCTGGCCGGCGGTGCCGACCGCGCCGAACACGACCGCAGGAATCGCGAGTTTCAAATCCGCCGTGGCATCGATGATGATCGCGTTATTGCCGCCGAGTTCGAGCAGCGAACGACCCATGCGATTGGCGACACGCTCGCCGACGATGCGCCCGACCGTGGTCGAGCCGGTGAAGCTGATCAGCGGAATGCGCTTGTCATCGGTGAACTTCTGCGCGAGTTCGGTGCGGGCGTCGTTGAACAAGAAGAAAATATCCGGGAAGCCCGCGGCGTTCAGCGCATCGTTGCAGATCTTCATGCTCGCGACGGCAGTAAGCGGCGTTTTCGGCGACGGTTTCCAGATCGTGATATCGCCGCAGATCGCTGCGAGAAACGCATTCCACGCCCACACCGCGACCGGAAAATTGAACGCGCTGACCACGCCGACCAGGCCGAGCGGATGCCACTGCTCGTACATGCGATGGCCGGGGCGCTCGGAGTGCATCGAGTTGCCGTACAACATGCGCGACTGACCAACC
>JANXUW010000673.1 GCA_025351985.1 Pseudolysobacter sp. | reverse complement strand
GTCAGCCGCATGTTGTTCTCGTCGATTCTGGAATCCGAAGAAGAACACATCGACTGGCTCGAAACGCAGCTTGGATTGATTGCGCGCCTCGGCGAGGTCAATTACCTGCAAACACGAATCGGCGACTGAGCCTGCTCATCGCGTGCGAGCAATCGGCAACTCGCTGATTCAATCTTTTCGAAACGACAGCGTGTGAAAATGCGCTGTGGTTTTTTTATGGCATTTCTCAAAGCTATCGCGAACTGAAAAAGTAGCCGCCGCGCTTGACGCTAATAGCCGCCGCGCGTCTCGTGCGAACTGGTCGACAAGGCCTTGTGCCGTATCAGTTGCTGGTTGCGTTGCAAGCGCGCGTGAATCACCGCGACCAGCTGATGCGGATCGATCGGCCGCGAGATCACATCATCGCACCCCGCCGCCAGCGCGCGCGCGCGCTGTTCGGGGTCGGGCGAATCTGAAATCACAATGATCGGCGTGGCTGCAAATTGCTGCCGCGCGCGAATCAAGCGGATCAGTTCGAGCACGGTGCACTCCGCGAGATGCAGCTCGGTCAGGACCAGGTCCGGGTTGAAACTTTCCATCTGGGCGAGCGCCAGAAATGCGCTCGGCATGGCCAATGTCTGCAGGCCGGCTTCATCGAGAATTTGTTCGCTGTGCGCGAGCTGGACATCGTCGTCCTGCACGATCAGGATACGCAACGCCTTGTTGTCGTCGGACAATATGCTGCGAATGCGTTCGAGCGTGTATTCGATGCGCGCGGGCAGTGCGATCAGGACATCGATTCCGGCGCGGATCACGGCCTGTTGCAGCTTCGGGCTATCGATCGAGCAAAAGCTCAGCAGACGCAACGGATGGGCGTGATTGCCGCGTGCCTGGGCGGCCTTGCGCAACGTCTCAATGTGCGAAAGCAGCGAGGGATCAATGATCAGCAGATTTGGCGCTTCGTGCGCCAGCGCTGTCAGCACGTTCTCCACAGTCAGCATCACGCTGACCACATGTCCTTCCATTTCCAGCAGCGGATCAAAACTGCGCATCAACGCATTGCCGTCGCTGAAATGAAAAATACGATATCGCTGCGCTGGCGCAGCCGTGGTGTGCTGAGGCGTGAATTCGCTGTCATCGAACTGGCCGCGGCTCAGCACGGATGCGTTCTGCACGGCATTCTGCGTCAGCGTTTGTGCCGATGGGAACGCGGCGATCAGTTCGGCGTGGGTGGCGGCATCGAGCAAAATCGGCGAGCCGTCGTCATCGCCAAACTTTCCCGCTGCTACCGATGCCTTTGCGGGCGGGCGGGGTTTGCTCGGGCCGGGCTTGATCGCCTTCGCCGCAATCAGGCGCATCTTTTGCTGCAACAGCAACGATTGTGCAGTCTGCGGCAAGGTATGTTCTTGTACATGGCCATGCAGTTGCTGATGCAGCTCGGTCAGGCTTGCGAAAAAATCGGTCGCGCCAAAACGCTCGCAATTCTGCGCCAGCCCCAGCGCGTCGTCGTGCAGCAACTGCAGCATGTTGATGTCCCAGCCGTCGCGTTCGAGTCGTTGCGCACGCAAATGCATAGCCTTCAACCATTCCGGCAAAAGGCGCTGGAAATGCGTCGCGGATTCGGCAGACGTAGCGGCGTGACTCATGGGCAAGCAATCCACAGCAAGGCAGCGTTGCTCACTATACCAGCGCCGCTGCATGTGCGCGCCGCCATCACCACGGTTTCAACACCACCAGCAACACGATGCCGATCAACAGCAATGCTGGCATCTCGTTGAACAGGCGTAACCAGCGCGACGAATGGCGGACCTGATCGCGCGCAAATTCCTGTTGCAGCCGCATCAGATACAGGTGATAAAAAATCAGCAACAGTACCAGGCCGAGTTTCAGGTGCAGCCAGTGTTGCTGCAAATAGCCAGGCACCAGCGCCAGCATCCATGCGCCAAAGAGCAGCGCCAGCGTTGCGCCAACATGCGTGATCATGAGCAGTCGACGCTGCATGATCTTGAGTTGCGCGCGGACTGCGGGTTCGCTCGATTCGGCGTGATAGATAAACAGCCGCGGCAGGTAAAACAGGCCGGCAAACCAGGTCACGACAAAAACGATGTGGAAAGCCTTGATCCAAAGCATGGTGGCGCTCGCGCAGGTGCCGGGAATGCGGTGTGGTCGACAATTGTATCCCGATCCGCGGCCGCGCCAGTTGACGCGACTTTGCTACACGGCTATAAGCCCTATCTCCGAAAAAGGACGGGCTGCGTCGCTGGCAGTCCTCGTTGATCATGGTTCACGTCAATCCACCATCCGCCCAGTTCATTCGTTCGCAGGCCGCGTTCGGCACGCGGCGCATCGCCTTGTCGTTGTCTGCGATCTGGCTGGCTTCATTGCTGTTGTGTGCGGCGCTGGTACGTAGCTGGTGTTTGCCGACCACCGTTGTAACGGTCGCCGATGACGATCACGCCTTGGATAATTTGCAGCAGCGTATTACCGTGCTGGAGCGCTCCGAGCAGATCGCCAAAGCGGCGAATGGGGATTTGCAGCAGACAATTCGCGAGCGTGAGGAAGAAATCGCGGGGTTGCGCGCCGACCTGGCTTTTTACAGTCGCCTTACCGGCGGCAATGCCAAACGCGAAGGTTTGGCCGTGCAGGGTCTGCAGCTCAGCCCGGTCAGCAACTCTTCGGCCTATAATTTCATCGTCACCTTGACCCAGAACATCAAGAAAGGCCAGATGATCAGCGGACATCTGAGCCTGAGTATCGAAGGCGTCAAGGATGGCAAACTGCAAACGCTGAATTGGAGCGACATCGGCCCGGCCGGCGAAAGCTCAGGCGTGGAATTCGGTTTCAAATATTTTCAACGCATCAACGGTACGCTGATGTTGCCTGCGGGATTTGTCCCGAATCGCATTACCGTCGCCGCCGATGCAAGTGGTGATGGTGGTCATGCCGATCACCAGTACACGTGGGCGCAAACCTTGAATAATGGAGACTCCGTCGATGTTCAATAGCAAAGAAAAAAAGGTTTCGCGATCTGCCGTGATGAACACGCTGATCGGCGCCGGCACGACGATTCGCGGCGATGTGACTTTTAGCGGCGGCCTGCATCTGGACGGTCGCATTGAAGGTGTGGTGCGCGCTGAATCGGGTTCGCAGGCGGTTTTGACGGTCAGCGACAAAGGCTGCATCGTCGGTGAAATTCACGTCACCCAGGCCGTGATCAACGGTACGATCAAGGGCGATATCCACGCCACCGAACACCTGGAACTGGCCGGGCAGGCGCGCATCGAAGGCAACGTCAGCTACAAAGTGCTGGAAATGGCCGCGGGCTCGCAGATCACCGGCAAGATCATG
>JANXUW010000660.1 GCA_025351985.1 Pseudolysobacter sp. | reverse complement strand
AGCGAAGGCGCAATTAGAACCTCGACAAGTGTAATTCTCGAATCACGGATTACTCCTGCCATTGTCGGATAACGCGTCTGCGCCGCTCATCCGACCTACCTGATTTATTTTGCAAGCTGCAGCGTTTAGCTACAACTTCACTGTCGCCCGTTTGCCAAGCGCATCCGCATGATGCGCGAGCCATACGCTGGTCTGCGCATGTCCGAGATCGCGCAGGTTGCGCAGGAAACTCAGGCGCGTATTCATGCGTGTTTTCGGGCTGTAACTATCGAGCGATCCGCCGGGTTCGATCAGATGCATGCGCAGGCTGTTGAGGCGGTCGCCGATCCAGCTGCGTACGGAATCGCCGGCCAGCGATTCGCGCGCCTTGAGCAAGGTATCGAGCTCGCGCAGGAACGTGGTTGAGAAACCCAGCTCGACGATGCGCAGCGAAATCTCGCGCACATTCTTCGGCGGCTGCGCATGCTGCAATGGCTGCACCAGCACCGACAAAATATCGCTGGCGTCGCAGCGATACAGCAACGGTTCGAGTGCCGGATTGCCGGCGTAACCGCCGTCCCAATACATTTCGTCATCGATGATCACGGGCGCGAACAATTGCGGCAGACATGTGCTCGCGAGCAAGGCGTCGACCGTGAGCTGGGCGTTGTCGAACAGCGTCAGCTTGCCATCGCGCACGCGAGTCGCCGCGATGAACAAACGCTGTGGCGCTTCAAGCCGCAGGCGCTCGAAATCGAACAGCAAATTTGCCATGCCGCGCAGCGGATTGATGCCGAGCGGATTGATTTCCTTCGGCGTGAAATAACGCGTGAGTTGCAGCATCATCGCGCTGGCGGTGGCGCCCGCCGGTGTCGCCGAGGCCCAGCGCATCACGCTGCTCTGATTCCCGACGGTTTCCCACAACGCCGCGAGTTTGGCGCGCGCACCATCGCGGCCATTTTCCAGCCAGCCTTGCGCGAGGGCGAGGGCGTTCATCGCGCCGCTACTCGTGGCGCTGATGCCATCGAAACTCAGCAAGGGTTCCTGCAATAGTCGATCGAGTACGCCCCACGTGAACGCGCCGTGCGCGCCGCCGCCTTGCAGCGCGAGGCTGATGGTGATTGGCTCGTGCAACACCGCGGTCACATTTTCCATAGGGGCGATCATAACGTTTTGCGGCGAACAGGTATTTGGACATGGCCGAGCGCAGGATAATCGCTGATCGTTGCGGACTATTGCGGATTCGCAGCGGCCAAAACGGTTTTGCACAAGCCTGGTAATCCACGCCGATGGCGGCAAATTGTGTTCCCGCGCGGCTTTTTTGTTGCGCCGGGCCACGGAGCTGGTAAGCTACGCGGCCGTTTCCGCTAGTTTTCTAAGGAGTTTTCATGGGCCGTGGTGACCGCAAGACCGCCAAAGGCAAAACCGCTATCCGTAGCTATGGCAATGCACGTCCGCATTCTGCGACGAAGGCCGTAGTGACCAAGTCTGCCGTGACGGCAAAACCCGCCGTCAAGAAAGCAGCTCCGGTCGCCGCCAAAAAGGCACCGGCGAAAAAGCCCGCTGCCTGAAGGTTGTACGCGTCGGCGTGATCGCGCCGGCGTTAGCGTGAGTTGCAAAGCACAAGCCCCGCTTCGGTGGGGCTTTGGTTTTTCTGCGTCCGTGATTTGCTTCGCAGGCTTGCAGAAAACGATTCCTCTCAGCTGACTGCCTTTCCGTCGACGATTATCCGTCGCACGAGATTGCCGCCGATCCAGTAGCACAATTCGGCCGGATGCTGGATATCCCACAGCACAAGATCGGCGCGTTTGCCGACTTTCAGCGTGCCGCGATCGAGCAGACCCAGCGCTTGCGCCGCATGCACGGTCGCACCACGCAGGGCTTCTTCCGGCGTCAGGCGGAACAGCGTGCAGGCCATGCTCATCGCCAGGCGCAATGACAGAACCGGTGACGTGCCCGGATTGAGATCACTCGCGATCGCGATCGGCACGCCATGTTCGCGCAGCCATTCGATCGGTGGCAATTTCGTTTCGCGCAACGCATAAAACGCCGCGGGCAACAACACCGCGACGGTGCCGGCGGCGGCCATCGCGATCACGCCGGCCTCGCTGGTATGTTCCAGATGTTCGGCGGAGAGCGCGTTGAACGCCGCTGCCAATGCGGCGCCGTCACCATCACTGAGCTGATCGGCGTGCAACTTCACGCGCAAGCCTAGCCCACGCGCCGTTTCGAATACACGTCGCGTTTCACCGGCCGTGAACGCGATGGTTTCGCAGAAAGCATCGACCGCATCGGCCAGCCCGGCGTGAGCAATCGCCGGCAACATGCGCACGCAGACTTCATCCACATAATCGGATTGCCGGCCGGCAAATTCCGGCGGTAACGCATGGGCGCCGAGAAATGTCGTGCGCACGGTAGTGCCCAGCGTCGCACCGATGCGGCGTGCCACGCGCAGCATTTTTTCTTCCGTTTCCAGATTCAGGCCATAACCGGATTTAATTTCCAGTGTGGTCACGCCATCGCGCAGCAAGGCCTGCGCGCGCGGCAGCGATTGCGCGAACAATTCATCCTCGCTGGCGGCGCGCGTTTGCGTCACGCTGGATACGATGCCGCCGCCTGCTCGCGCGATTTCCTCGTAACTCGCGCCCTGCAGGCGTTGCTCGAATTCGCTGGCGCGATTGCCGGCGAATACCAGATGCGTATGGCAATCGATCAAGCCCGGTGTGATCCACGCGCCGTCGACCGATTCGACGTTCGCGCTGAGCACTTCGGGTTTGTCCGGCAATTGCGACTGCGCTGCGGCGAAGGTGATACGGCCGTCTTTCCAGCCGATCGCAGCGTTTTCGATCGCACCATAAGCAGTGCCGTTGACGGTCATGCTGGCGAGCCGGCAATCGAGCAGCAATCCGTCCCAGCGTGTTGTCGAAGTCATGGCGAAAATTTCATGCGGTGCAACCTGGGCAGTTGATCAAGTTGTGTCGGATCGAGTTGGATCAATGATGCAACAGCGCTTTTGTCGCGAGCGCCGTATCGAGTTCGGCGAGCGCGCTGACGAATTTTCGCTGGACAAGTTCGGCGCGCAACGGTGCTTGCAGTTTGCTGACTTTGCCTTGCTCACCAGTGAGTGCGGCCACGCGGATTTCTGCGATGCGCGATGGCAGATGATCGAGATAACCGGTGGTTTTTGCGGCGTAGTCGAGGCTCGCCGCGAGTGCGGTTCGCGCGTTGTCGAGTTGTCCCAGATCACAGAAGGCGCGCACACGGATCGCCTCGGCGCTGGTCAGATCGCGTGTACTTTCGCTTTTGATCAATACCGGTGCTGCGCGTCCAACGCGTTCGATTGCTGCTTGCGGTTGATGCATGTCCAGATCGAGTTCGGCGATCGCCAGATCAATGCGCGCGAGACGATCGGATTCCTGGCCTTGCTCGGCCAATGCGCGCGCTGCATCGAGGGCGGTTCTTGCTGCGGCGGGATTTTTCCGCGCGCGTTCGCCATGCGCCACGCCGATCAAAACCACGCTTTTGTACGATGTGCTCGACACCGATTCGCTGATGATCTTTGCGCTTTGTATGACCTTGCTCGCTTCATCGGTCTGGCCGGTACCGTCGAGCAACTCTGCGAGATAAGTCAGCGATGCGACCAGTTGTTCGTTCTGTTGCAGGCGCTTGTTCAAGGCGGCTGCTTGCCGGTACGCCGCAAGCGCGGCGTCGGTGCGGCCGGTATCGAGCTCGACCCACGCGAGGTAGACCAGCGCGCGACTTTCGCCGACACCGTCGCCGAGCGCACGCACCGATTGCAGCACATCATCGACATACGGCCGTGCGGCGTTGGCATCGCCACGCGCGACCGCGATCGCCATCAGATTATCGAGCGCGACGTTTTCGTTCCTGCGCGAGGCGATCGCGCGAAAACCGTCGACAGCGCGGTGGTAACGCCGCTCGGCATCGACCAGATCGCCGTTGCGCATCGACCAGTTGCCGAGCAACAACTGCACTTTCGCGCTCCACTCGGTATCGCCGAGCGGCGCGAACTCGCGTTCGGCCTGGGTCAAGTCGACGAGCGCAGCGTCGTTGTCGCGCAGGCCGGTAAGCGCCATGCCACGCGTTGCCAACGCGCGTGCATGCAGGTGCGGCAAATGGATCACCGTGGCGCGTTCGATCAGCCGTGTCGCGACATCGCGCGCGCGCTTGTCGTCGCCCATGCGTTGCGCGAGCGTGTATTCGCCTTGCAATACCAGCACGTCATCGGCCATGCCAGGTTGCTCGCGCAGGGTTCGCAACGTCCGCTCGGCATCGTCCTTGCGCCCGGCATAAACCTGTGCGGTCATGAGCCGCAACGCATACTCCGGTTGATCCGGAAAAAATCGCGACAGCGCCTGATACGAATCGATCGCCTGCGACCACGCGCCGCTGGCCGAATAGCTGATCGCCTCCAGCGACAAACGCAATTCGCGCGATGCGGTCACCGCATGTGCTAGCCCGGCTTGCGCGGTCGCCGCCGCCTGTTGATTCAGGTTGGCGTCGGCCTCGGCTGTGGCACGCAGCAACCAGCCCGGCACGAAATCGGGATAACGCTCGGTCAGCTCGCGCAGTTTTTCACGCGAACGATCGCCCATACCTTGGCGTTGCAGATCGATCGCCTCGGCATAGAGTTGCGCCGACACGTTATCGGCCGGAATGCTTGCGGCGCGAACGCGTGCGAGCGATTCGCTCATCGGCGTTACGCCGAGTGCGCTGCGAATCCGTCCGCTGCTGCTATCGATCAGGCGATCGAGTTGCTGCAGATCGCCGCTGGATTCGATCTCCTTGAGCAGCGCGCCGCTGTGCGAATCGAGCAGGCGCACCTGCAGTTTCACGGCGTTGGCCGACGTATTGTCGCCGTTGTGCGTGAGTATCGGCAGCAGCACGATATCGTCGTTGATCGACGCCCAGTCGCTGAATTTTGCTGCCGTCGGTTCGATCGCTTGCGCCTGTGCGATCAGGTCGGGATAACGCAACATCAGCGCGTTCGGATACGCCACGCGCAACTGTTCCGAAATTGCCAGATCCTGCGCCAGCAGTTGCGCCACCGCGCTGTGCAACCACTGCGGCATATCGGCATCGACCTGCGCCTGCATGATCGCGATCGCGCGGCGATGGGTGGTTGTCGGCAGTGTTGTTTCTGTTTGTTTTGCCGCAGACGGAATCGTTTCGCGCGATGACCAGAAATACCATGCGATCAATGCAAGAACGATTGCCGCGACCGATGCGATTGCCCATCGACGAGCGTCGGATCGGCGTAATCCAGGAATCGTCGACGATGCTTGATTTGCTATCGCCGCACCCGGCGATGCCGCATTGTCGAGAGGGGTTTCGACTGCCTCCGCCGGGGCGATCCGTTCCACCGGTGCAATGAATCTATAGCCGAGTTTCGGCACGGTCTCGATGTAATTTCCGCCGTCGTCGTTGTCACCGAGGATGTGCCGCAGTTGCCAGATGTATTTGCTCAGGCTGGTTTCCGATACCACGGTATTCGGCCACAGCACGGCATAAAACTGCTCACGCGTGACGAGGTCGCCGGCATGCGTGATCAGCAACTGCAGCGCATCGAACTGTTTAGGCCGGATATCCACCGCCGTGCCGTCGCGTTCGAGCCGACGTTGCCGCACATCGAGCATGAACGGGCCGAAGCGCCACAGCGCGACATCGACAGCAGGAATCGATAGATGAAGATTGGCGTTCATGGCGGACGCAAAAACCGGATGGCCCACATTCTATGCTAAACCCGCCTGCGCGAGCGTCGATGGTGCAGACGACGATGGAACCTTGTCGATGACGCGGCGCCAGCCAGTCGATTTGCACGCAAGAAAAAAAGAAGAAG
>JANXUW010000630.1 GCA_025351985.1 Pseudolysobacter sp. | reverse complement strand
GCAATCCAGGCAGCTTTTCCCTTCATGTCACGAGCTGTCGTACTGCAAGATCAGCGTGACGCTTTCACCGTTCTCGTTCCGGACAAGCTCGCCGAAAATGTACATGTGAAATTATCTTTTTTCGGCACGATTGGTTTCGGTCGCGTGAGTGTGCCGCAGATGACTGACGACGGTGTCATGCAAGTGGCCGCGCTTGATGACCTGATCGCAACCAAGGTAAAGGTCATACTTCAGCGTGTCGAAGCGAAGGACTATCGCGATATTTCCGCGATGGTTGATGCGGGTGTGAGTCTTGCCAAGGGACTTGCCGCTGCGCGCGAAATGTACGGCGTCAACTTTCAACCGAGCGAGAGTTTGAAGGCCATGGTGTATTTCGAGGGGGGTGATTTGGACACCCTCACGCAGGAAGAAAAAAGCAGTATCGTCACCGCGGTCAGCGCAGTTCGCGAGCTGCCGAGGGTGACAATATTGTCGCACCGACTCACGGCGTAAGTAGAAAATTGGTCGCCTGTTGTAGACGTGGCCGATCGGTTGGGCAAAAAAAATCCCGGCATAAACCGGGATTTTCAAAGCTCGCGAATCGTGCCGAACCTATTGCAAATGCGCTTCAAGAAACCACAGCGATTTGTCGAGTTCGCGCGAGATCGCGGTGAACAGATCCGAGGTGCCGGCATCGCCTTCCTTGCTGGCGGTGTCGATCGCGGCGCGCGTGCTGGCGCCGAGCAGGGCGTAGCGATCAGCGAGTAGCGCGACCATCTTCATGCCGTCGTAGCTGTCGTGCGGCAGCTCGGGTAAGCGCGAGTTGCGCGCGGCAAGACGTGCCGTTCCCATCGCCACGCCACCGAGTGCGGTAACGCGTTCGGCGATCGTGTCGACCGGTTCTTCGATGCCTTCGGCAAGGCTGTCGAACATCTCGTGCAGGGCGATGAAATACGGACCCTTGACGTTCCAGTGCGCTTGCTTCACCTGGCTGTAAAGATCGGCGGTGTCGGCGAGCTGCTGGTTGAGCAACGCGATCATGCGCTCGCGCAGTTTCGGCTTGAGATCGATACGCGTTGGATTGCTGGATTTGTTATTGGTCGTGGTGGTGGTTTTGTTGATCTTGCTCATCGCGGTTCCTTGCAAGTTCGGGCTGGGGTGATCGCCACTATACTGCAGCACCTTGTCAAGAAAAAATCGATAGGCACGATGTATTCGATACAACCCATGAATCGCGACTCGCATGCGTTGAATTTACGTCGTGTGGCCGCAGATCGACTGTCCATTTGAATCGTCTTGTTGCGACCGATATCCGCGTGAATTCTCCCGTCACTACGACCGATCCGCTGAACCAGTTGCGTGCCGACTTGCGCGAAACCTTGCTGGTCGATCGGCTGCGCCTGAAGCGCGAGCTGGATCGTCTCGCGGCGTTGGCCGAACCGAAACCGCAGGCGTTGTCGGCATTGCAGCAACGCATCGCGCAGGCGCGTGCAAAATATGTACAGCGGCTGAAAAATCGTCCGGTCATCCAGCTCGACGACAGCCTGCCGATCACCGCCAAGGCCGATCTCATCGTCGAGCTGATTCGCAAAAATCAGGTGCTCGTGATCGCCGGCGAAACCGGCTCTGGCAAGACCACGCAGTTGCCGAAACTGTGCCTCGCCGCCGGGCGCGGTACGGACGGCCTCATCGGCTGCACCCAGCCGCGCCGTATCGCCGCGCGCAGTGTCGCGCGACGAGTCGCCGACGAACTCGGTACGCCACTCGGCACGACGGTCGGTTATCAAGTTCGGTTCAACGAACAGGTCGGCGAAAACGCGCTTATCAAGTTCATGACCGACGGCATTCTGCTCGCCGAAACGCAGGGCGATGTATGGCTGAACGCTTACGACACGTTGATCATCGATGAGGCGCACGAGCGCAGTCTCAACATCGATTTCCTGCTCGGTTATCTCAAGCGCTTGCTTGCGAAACGACGCGATCTGAAACTCATCGTCACCTCGGCGACGATCGACACATCGCGTTTCGCCGAGTTTTTCGATGGCGCGCCGGTGCTGGATATCGAGGGTCGCGGTTATCCGGTCGAAGTGCGTTATCGGCCGTGGGAGGACGCGGCCGGTGAACGTGTCGAGCGCAGCCAGGTCGATGCGATCGTCGCCGCAGTGGATGAAATCACCCAGGGCGACGGACTCGGCGACATTCTGGTTTTCCTCGCGGGCGAGCGCGAAATTCGTGAAACGCATCTCGCGCTGGAGAAACTCAAATACCGCGAGACCGAAGTCTTGCCGTTGTACGCACGTCTTTCCGGCAACGATCAGGATCGTGTGTTCAAACCCGGCCCGAAACGTCGCATCGTGCTCGCGACCAACGTCGCCGAAACGTCGCTGACCGTGCCGCGCATCCGCTACGTGATTGATCCCGGCACGGCGCGTGTGAAACGCTACAGCCAGCGCAACCAGATCGAACGGCTGCATATCGAGCCGATTTCGCAGGCGGCGGCGGACCAGCGCAAAGGCCGTTGCGGACGCATCGCCGCCGGTGTGTGTGTGTGGCTGTATGGCGAGGATGATTTTTCGCAACGCGCGCGCTACACCGATCCAGAAATCATGCGCACGTCGCTGGCCGGCGTGATCCTGCGCATGCTGAGTTTGCGGCTGGGCGAGGTCGAGCAGTTTCCGTTCATCGAGGCG
>JANXUW010000617.1 GCA_025351985.1 Pseudolysobacter sp. | reverse complement strand
ATCAGCAATGGACGGCGTCCGACGCGATCCGATAGCGCGCCGACCAGCGGCTGCAGCAGCATGAAGCCCGTGAGCGTGGCGGCTGAAATCAGGGTGGCGGTGTCCTTGCCCATGCCGGCGCTGTTGACCAGAAATTTCTGCATGTAGATGCTGTAGGTATAGAACGCGACCGTGCCGCCCATCGTCAGCCCGAGCACGATCAGCACTTCGCGCGGATGGCGCAATAATACGCGCAGCAAATTTTCCCGCGGCGCCGTGCCGCGTTTCTTTTCGAACGATTCCGTCTCGGCCATCGCGCGGCGCAGATACACCGCGACCACCGCGCACAACGCGCCGATCGCGAACGGAATGCGCCAGCCCCACGCATCGAGTTGTTGCGGCGTCAGCAGCCATTGCTGCAGCACGATCAACACGCCGAGCGCGAGCAACTGGCCCATGATCAGCGTGACGTACTGGAAGCTCGAATAAAACCCGCGATGCGCGCGCGCCGCCATCTCGCTGAGATACGTTGCCGACGTGCCGTATTCGCCGCCGATGCTCAACCCCTGCAGCAACCGCGCAAACACCAGCAACACCGGCGCGGCGATGCCGATGCTCGTATAACCCGGCGTCAGCGCAATCATCAACGAGCCGCCGCACATCAGGCTGACCGACACCAGCAACGCCGATTTGCGCCCATGCCGATCCGCATACAAACCCATCAGCCAGCCGCCGATCGGGCGCATGAGAAATCCCAGCGCGAATACGCCGGCGGTATTGAGCAACTGCGCGGTCTGGTCGCCCTTTGGAAAAAATGCCTTGGCGAAATACAGCGAGAATGCCGAGTACACGTACCAGTCGTACCACTCCACGAGATTGCCGATCGAGCCGCTGAAGATCGAGCGCAGCCTTCCTGTTGTCGCGCCGCCCGCGACAGCCGTGGTCTGATGATTTGGCGCGGTCGTCGGCATGCAGTTCTCTGTCGGGGTTGCAGATCGGCTAAAATAGCGGTCTTTGCCGGGAACTGCCATGACCACGAATCTTTCTGCTGGCGCGCGCTTCCGCGCCGCCGTTGCCGCCGAGCAGCCGCTGCAAGTCGTCGGCGCGATCACCGCCTACGCCGCGTTGATGGCCAAGCACAGCGGCTTCAACGCGCTGTATCTTTCCGGCGGCGGTGTGGCGGCGAATTCGCTTGGCATGCCCGATCTCGGTATCAGCACGATGGAAGACGTGCTCACCGATATCCGCCGCATCACCGACGTGTGTGACCTGCCGTTGCTGGTCGACGTCGATACCGGCTGGGGCGGCGCGTTCAACATCGCGCGCACGGTGCGCTCGGTAATCAAGGCCGGCGCCGGTGCGATGCATATCGAGGACCAGGTCGCGGCAAAACGTTGCGGCCATCGTCCGGGCAAGGAGATCGTGCCGAAGAGCGAAATGGTCGATCGCATCAAGTCGGCGGTCGATGCGCGCAGCGATGCGGGTTTCGTCATCATGGCGCGCACCGATGCGATTGCGGTCGAAGGCATCGAGCTTGCGATCGAGCGCGCGGTAGCGTGTGTCGAGGCCGGCGCCGACATGATTTTCCCCGAGGCGATCTACACGCTCGAACAATATCGCCAGTTCAAGGATGCGGTGAAAGTGCCGATCCTGGCCAATATCACCGAGTTCGGCCAGACGCCACTGTTCACCACCACCGAACTCGGCGGCGCCGGTGTCGATATCGTGTTGTATTGCTGCGGCGCGTATCGCGCGATGAACAAGGCTGCGCTGAATTTCTACGAAACGGTGCGCCGCGACGGCACGCAAAAAGCCGCCGTGCCGACCATGCAGACGCGCGCCGAACTTTATGAACATCTCGGTTATCACGCCTACGAGCAGAAGCTCGATGCGTTGTTTGCCGATGGCAAGAAAGAAAGCTGAGATCATGTCGACGCGCCACGCCTCGGAGAAAAGCGCGCGCAACTGGGACGGCATCGCCGCATTGATCGCGGCGCTGATCGGTCTGTTGGCATTGTGCGTGTCGGCCTACACCGCGCATATTCAGCGCGAGCAGGCGCGCGCGCAGGTGTGGACGCAATTGCAGTTCGGCAGCTCGGATACGGAGCAGGATTTGATCGTGGTCAACAAGGGCATCGGCCCGGCGCGCATCGAAAGCCTGCGTCTTTATGTCGATGGCAAGGCGCAAGTCGATTGGCAACACCTGCTCGTCGCTCTGGGCGTCAAGCTGAATAATAAAGTGCAATCCACGGTCAGCGATACCGTGATTGCGGCGAACGAAAAATTGGTAATCCTCAAGATCGAGAGTGCCGAAGACTGGCATGTGCTGCGCGAGCAGAAGTCGCGGATAAAAACCCGCGCGTGTTATTGCTCGGTGCTGGACGATTGCCGGGTATTCGATAATCGTATCGTGCAAAAGAAAAATGCCGACACGGCCGTCGCAAGGTGCGATCGTTCGGAAGACGAAGAATTCACCGAATAAGCAAGATACCGAGCAGAATTCAACACCATACATCGAATGCGAATTCGTTCGCATCGACCAACATTACGTGGAGAAAAACGTGAGCGAATCCGACCAGCCCATTCTGCCGAAGCCGAAAAAATCGGTCGCGTTATCCGGTGTTGCCGCGGGCAATACCGCGTTGTGTTCGGTCGGCCGCAGCGGCAACGACCTGCATTATCGCGGCTACGATATTCTCGATATCGCGCACGAATGCGAGTTCGAGGAAATCGCGTTTTTGCTGGTGCACGGCAAGCTGCCGACGCGATCCGAATTGGCCGTCTATAAGGCCAAACTGAAATCACTGCGCGGCGTTCCGGCCAGCGTGAAAACGGTGCTCGAACAATTGCCAGCATCGGCGCATCCGATGGATGTGATGCGCACGGCGGTTTCCGCACTCGGTTGCGCGCTGCCGGAGAAGGACGATCACAATGTTTCGGGCGCGCGCGATATCGCCGACAAGCTCATGGCCTCGCTCGGCGGCATGCTGTTGTACTGGTATCACTTTTCGCACAACGGCAAGCGCATTGACATCGAGACCGACGACGATTCGATCGGCGGTCATTTCCTGCATCTGCTGCACGGCAAGGCACCCTCGGCGGAATGGGTGCGCGCGATGCACACCTCGCTCAATCTGTACGCCGAGCACGAGTTCAACGCGAGCACGTTCACCGCGCGCGTGATCGCCGGCACCGGCAGCGACATGCACTCCGCCATCACCGGCGCGATCGGTGCGTTACGCGGGCCGAAACACGGCGGCGCGAACGAGGTCGCGTTCGAAATCCAGAGCCGCTACGACACGCCCGACGAAGCCGAGGCCGACATCCGCCAGCGCGTCGAGAACAAGCAGGTCATCATCGGCTTCGGTCATCCGGTATATACGATTTCCGATCCGCGCAACAAAGTCATCAAGCAGGTTGCGCACGAACTCGGCGAGCAGGCCGGTGATTTGAAAATGTTCAACATCGCCGAGCGTCTCGAATCGGTGATGTGGGAGATCAAGAAGATGTTTCCGAACCTCGACTGGTACAGCGCGTCGAGCTATCACATGATGGGCGTGCCTACCGCGATGTTCACCCCGCTGTTCGTAATCTCGCGCACGTCGGGCTGGAGCGCGCACATCATC
>JANXUW010000593.1 GCA_025351985.1 Pseudolysobacter sp. | reverse complement strand
TGGATTTCCGCACGCCGCGCGAGGCATTCGAAGAATCACTTTCTCACCTCAAGCGCGATGGCGCAGAGAAGACGAAAAAGCAGGAGCTTCACGCCATGGCGGCATAGCGGCATAACGGGAAGATTGTGGAATTGTATACTTAACCCCGTTGCACTTCGTACTTGAACTCGCGGACCTACAATCGTATTTCGCATCGTTTCGTCGTGTATTTTTTTAGCTCGCTGGGATTGTGGGCGATGTGGCTGCGGTTGGCCTTGCATGTTTTTTTTTGGCCCCGTGGCTTAATCATTAGTTATGAGATCGGAGCAAGTCATGCGCGCAGCTATAGAGTGTCGATACGAAGGAAGAACGATCACGGTCGAAGACGCACTCAGTATTCGTGATGGCTCAACTCGTTCGAATCAAATAGCTCTAGAATTTTTATGCATTGAATGCGGTGACCCTATAAAGCCACATACCGCTGGTGAGAACAGTGCCGCACACTTTGAACATTATTTGAGCCGGAACTATTCATGTTCGTATAGCGCTGGCCCAAAACTAGCTAATGCTGGAGCGCAAGTAGAAATATTCGACATAGATGATAAAAGGGCTACAGAAGGTTACGAAATAGATAAACAGATTACTTCATATGGCAGAAATAGAGGCCTCGTAGCTTCATGTAAAGAACGTGATAAACATACCTGTCAAGCATGTGGCCTTCATCTGATAGTTCACGGTAGATATGTCATAGAGTGCCTGATCTTGCCCCTCTTTCACGGACACCCGGTTAAGCGATTCAATATCGCAAACTGAGGTGAGGAAGATGCTCAAAAAGCAGACCGAAGGCAAGAGTAAACGGCAGCGGTTTAGTGCCGAGTTCAAGCAGCAAGCGCTGCTGCGCGCGGTGAAGGATGGCGTGCCGTCCGCGGCACGTGATCTGGGACTTCAACCGGCGCAGTTGTACGCGTGGCGTGACAAGGCGCAGCAGCAGGACAGCGAAGTGGAGCGACTGGCGCAATCGGAAGCGGCACGGCTCACGCGTGAAGTGGCGCGGCTGGAAGAGGAAAATGCCTTTCTAAAAAAGGCGGCGGCGTACTTCGCGAAGCAGCCGAAGTGAAGTACGCAACGATGAAGAAGCACGAGGGTCAGTATGCAGTGCGGTTGATGTGTCGCGTGCTGTCGGTGTCGCCGAGCGGCTACTACGCGTGGCGGAGCCGGAAGCCGTCGAAGCGGTGCCAAGCACGCGAGGCGCTGGATGTGCAGGTACGCAAGACGTTCGAGAATCGTCGTGGACGCGAGGGTGCGCCGCGGCTGGCTCGGCGTTTGGGTCGTGGTCGCCGTCAGGTGGCAGCCAGCTTGCGCCGTCAGGGCCTGCGTGCGAAAGCGGCGAAGAAATTCAAGGCGACGACGAACTCCAATCACTCGCTACCGGTGGCGGAGAATCTGCTCAAACAGAACTTCACGGCGCAACGGCCCAACCGCGTGTGGACGTGCGACATCACCTACATCGGCACGGACGAAGGCTGGCTGTATCTGGCGGCGATACTGGATCTGTACTCGCGCAAAATCGTGGGTTGGTCAATGTCCGATCGGATGACGGCCACGTTGGTGTGCGATGCATTGCGGATGGCCCTGTTCGCACGCAAAATGCCGCGTGGCGTGATCGTGCACAGCGACCGTGGCAGCCAGTACTGCTCACGCGAACATCGCACGTTGCTGGACGAGCACGGCCTGATTGCGAGCATGAGCGCCAAAGGCAACTGCTACGACAACGCAGCGATGGAAAGCTGGAATCACAGCTTGAAGGTGGAAGCGATTCACGGCGAGCGCTTCACCACGCGCGATCAAGCTCGTGCGCACGTGTTCGAGTACATTGAGGTGGATTACAATCGACATCGGCTCCACTCGACTTTGGGCTATCTCAGCCCGGAAGAGTTCGAGCTGCCCCGTGTCGCTTAAACGAGTGTCCGCGATTCGGGGGCAAGATCACCTTCTCGTGCCGGGCACCGAAAGGACTGTCTGCGCCGGCCGACCGGCACGCGCGCGGCAGCCAACTTCGTGCAGGAAAGAATCAAAGGAGGGCTCGCGTGACTTGCTTACTGCTCATGCAGCAGTGCGTGGCACGTACGCAGAAGCAGATGTCAGCGCCGGTATGCTTGAGGTGCGCCCAGGCAAATCCAGGCGATTCGATACGTGTCGAAGGCGGGGAGCGAAAAAGGGTAGCCGTATCGCTGTTCGAGACGCTAAAAAGCAGAACGGAGCCTCACGGCTCCGTTCGTCATTGCATAGCTAAGCGAGTTTACTTCAGCCCTTGTCTTTGGCTTTTGGTACGGTCACCGCGACAAAACTTGTGGCATCTTCACGGCGCACCAGCAACATTGCGGTATCGCCGGGTTTCATGTCTTTCAATGCGAGGTTGAGCTCGATCGCAGACTTAACCGATTTCTTGCCTACCATCAGGATGACATCACCCTGCTGCAGTTGGGTGCGCCGGGCAGCACCGTTAATATTGCTGATGACCACGCCCTGATCCTTGAGGCCCAGCTCCTTGCGTTGCTCGGCCGTCAAATCCTCCACCACGATGCCCAGCGGGTTGCTCGCGGTT
>JANXUW010000579.1 GCA_025351985.1 Pseudolysobacter sp. | reverse complement strand
GCCGTAAGCGGCAATGTCTCGCCGCAGGAAGTCGCGTTCACCTTCGGCAAGCTGACCATTTTCCTCGTGGTTTCGCTGGTCGTCGGATTGCTCGTGGTGCCGCGCCTGCTCGATTACGTCGCGCGCGTGAAAAGCAACGAGATGCTGCTGGTCAGCGTGCTCGGCATCTGCTTCGGATTTTGCCTGCTGGTGATCCGCATGGGTTACAGCGTGGCGATGGGCGCGTTCGTGATCGGCGCGGTGATGGCTGAGGCGCGCGCGCTGCGCAATATCGAGCGACTGATCGAACCGGTGCGCGACATGTTCAGCGCAATCTTTTTCGTCACCATCGGGCTCATGCTCGATCCACGTGTGCTCGGTGATTATCTCGGCCCGATCGTGGTGGTCAGCATCGCCGTGATCGTCGGCAAGATCGTCGCCGTCAGTGTCGGCAGTTTTATCGCCGGACAGGAAGGGCGTACTTCGATGCGCATCGGCATGAGCATGGCGCAGATCGGCGAATTCTCGTTCATCATCGCCACGCTCGGCATCAGCCTGCGCGTGACCAGCGATTTTCTGTATCCGGTTGCGGTCGCGGTGTCGGTGATTACCACGGTGCTGACGCCACTGCTGATTCGTTCTGCGGATCCGTTGACAAAAGTATTGGCGCGCGCGATGCCGCGACGGTTGTCACGCGTATTCCGGTTCTACACGGGCTGGCTGCAAAGCCTCCGCCTGGAAGGGGATCAAGCGGTGATCGCCAGCATGGTGCGCAAGATTCTCATGCAGGTTTTCGTCAACCTCTGCATCGTCGTGGCGTTGTTTCTGGTCAGCGCCTACCTGGTGCGCGATGCGCGAATTTTTGCCGGATGGGTCAGCGATTCCGGCATCCAGAAAGCGCTCGGCTGGGGTGGAGCGTTGCTGCTGTCGATCCCGTTCCTGATCGCCGCGTATCGCAAGCTCAAGGCGCTCAGCATGATGCTCGCCGAGGTCGGCGTGCGGCGCAGTTTTGCCGGGCGCCACACCGATAGCGTGCGTCGCGTCGTGGCTGAAATCATCCCGGTATTGTCGCTGGCGGTGATGCTGGTGCTGCTGTCGGCGTTGAGTTCGAGCATCCTGCCACCGGCCGAAATGCTGGTGCTGGTGCTCGTGGTCGGCGCGCTGGTGGTCGTATTGTTGTGGCGCCAGTTCATCAAGCTGCACTCGCGCCTGCAGATTGCGCTGATCGACACGTTCCAGAAGCCGCCAGCCGAGTATTGATGCTTGGCAATTGCCGCGCTTTGCGCGCAGGCGAACGAGTGATTTCGGATTGAAAAATCCTCGGCGGCAGATTTACACGCCAACCTGATTTTCTTGATTGACCCTATACAAAAAGTTACATAGCATTGGTGGCATGGCTAGAAATTTGTAAGCCATCGCCCCAGGGTGAATGTGGCGCCCCAAATCGACCGGAGTTAACCATGAAACGCGTTGTCTTATGTTGTGCCTTGTCTTTCGGTCTCATGTCCAGTGCGTTCGCACTCGATCTTGCTGTCTCGAACCAATCCAAATCCGCCAGTCACCATCTTTACCTGAACCTCGCATCGTCCAGCGAATGGGGTCCGGATCAGCTCGGTGAAAAGAGCACCGACGTCGTGGCGCCGGGTGGCAAGTTCACCTTGAGCGGCATCAAGTCCGGCACTTATGACGTCAAGATCGCGACGGCAGACGGTACCGAATGCATGGTGGAAGGTGCTGACTTCAACGAAAGCAAAGAGTGGGTCATCACCGAGAAAATGCTGGCGAAGTGCGGCCAGTAAGATGTTCTGATCGCTGACATTCGGCGGCAGCAAATCACGCAGGCTGGCAAGGATCGAAAGATCCGGCCAGCCTGTTTTTTTGCGGAAAATAAAACTTTATGCCAAATGCTCGGCTCACTTCTCGCGAAGTCAGCGGAGCGCTTTTTCGCATCATACGGGTGCGTATGAGTTTGCTTTCGTGTCGATGCCGATCGCAGCCTTCACTCTTTCGGCGGATGGCTCGTGACCTCGACGCCGTAACGTTCATGCAGGCGCGCGATCATCACGCGCAAATGCAAATCGCCTAGTCCGTGAATCAGCGTTTCGTTGGATTCGTTGCGATGCTCGACCGTGAAGCACGGATCTTCTTCGGTCAGTTTCGACAACGCGATGGCGAGCTTCTGCTCCTGGCCACGCGCGGCGGTCTTGATCGCGAGACTGAACGTGCGCTGCGGAAAATCCAGCGGCTTCAGATGGAAATTGTCCTCGTCATGCGAGTCGTGCAGCACCGCATCGAAATGCACTTCGTCGATCTTTGCCACCGCGGCGATATCGCCCGCAATCGCCTGCGCAATCTCGATGTGATCGCGGCCCTTGAGCTTGTACAAATGCGCCACCTTGAACGGTTTTTTGCCGTCGTCGACAAACAGCTGCGCATCTTTTTTGATGGTGCCCTGATACACGCGAAACACGCTCAGTTTGCCGGCGAAAGGATCGTTGATGATCTTGAACACATCGGCGATCACATGCAGGTTGGCGTCCGGTACAGCCACCACCGGCTCGGCATCGGCGCCGATCCCTTTCAGAAATTGCGGCAGATTTCCCTCCGCCGGATTCGGCAGCAGCTTGACCATAAGATCGAGCAGTTCGCGCACGCCGGCGCCGGTGCGCGCGGAGACAAAACAAATCGGCACCAGATGACCCTCGCGCAGACATTGCTCGAACGCATCGTGCAGTTCGGTGCCGGACAACGCCTGCTCGCCGGCTTCGAGATAATGATCCATCACGGTCTCGTTGATTTCGACCACCTGATCGACGATACGCTGGTGTGCCTCGGCCACGCTGCCGAAATCGGCGACGCCGCTCGGCTTGAAAAAACAATCCACGACGGTCTTGCCGCCGCTCGCGGGCAGGTTGATCGGCAGACATTCCGGGCCGAAGGTTTCGCGCAATTGTTCGATCAATGCGCGGCAGTTGCCGCCGTCGATCTTGTTGACGATCAGCAATCGGCAAACGCCGCGCGCCTTGGCGTATTCCATCATGCGCCGGGTGTTGAGCTCGATGCCGTTGTGGGCGTTGACCACGATCGCGCAGGTTTCAACCGCACCGATCGCGGAAAGCGTTGGGCCGCAAAAATCGGCATAACCCGGCGTGTCGATCAGGTTGATATGACAGCCGTCGCGATCGATGCTCGCGATCGCGGTATTCAACGAATGCGCGTAGTGTTTTTCCATCGGATCGTAATCCGAAATGGTAGTGCCGCGGTCGATGCTGCCGGCGGTTTGTATCGTGCCGCCGACATGCAGCAGCGCCTCGAACAGGCTGGTTTTGCCGACGCCGGTATGTCCGACGAAGGCGATATTGCGAATGGCTTTTGTGGCGTAAGACATGATCGACCCTTCCTTGCGTAAAACGCGGTGTGGTGGGCGTCATGGTCGTCCGCGGGGCCGTGGCGAATGCGCCGGCAGGCGGTCATGGCGTGGGGTTCGTGCTGCAGTTTCAGCATCGAACCGACTAGCCGCTAGACTTGCCTTAATGCAGCGATTGGTCAAGCCGGTATGCACAATGAAAAACGCGATCGCCGCGCGATATGCGTGCACGGTGCGGGCGGCGGCGGTTGGGAATGGGGCATCTGGCAACGGGTGTTTGCTGCGCACGGCTGGACAACGTTGGCGTCGGATCTGCAACCAGCGCCCGGCGGCATCGGCGCCACGCAGCTCGACGACTACACCGCGCAAGTGCGCGCGTGGACAGCAAGCGCATCGCGTCCGCCTGTATTGATCGGCGCGAGTCTCGGCGGATTACTCGCGCTGCGGATCGCGTCGCGGATGCCGACTGCTGCCCTCGTATTGGTCAATCCGCTGCCGCCGTCGCCGTTGCCGATGGCGATCGAAAAATCCGCGTATCCGCCGATCGTCGCGTGGGGAAGTGCGCGCTCTCTGACCGGCACGCGACGGGCGATGCCGGATGCCGACGATGCGGCGTGTATCCATGCGTTTCGGCGCTGGCGCGATGAATCCGGCAGTGTGTTGAACGAAGCGTGGCGTGGCGTGGTGGTGACGCCGCCGATGTGTCCGATCCTGCTGCTCGCGAGTGAACTCGACGAAGACGTGCCGCTCGCCACCTCGGCCGCGCTGGCGTCATGGTTGAGCGCGGATTTGATCCTTCTGCCGCACGCGAGCCATGTCGGTCCATTGCTCGGGATAGCGGCAGCG
Organism: Pseudolysobacter sp.; assembly: GCA_025351985.1. GTDB lineage: Bacteria > Pseudomonadota > Gammaproteobacteria > Xanthomonadales > Rhodanobacteraceae > Pseudolysobacter. The sequence goes on along the minus strand of JANXUW010000579.1, from coordinate 5,232 downwards.
CACTGCGCCGAACGCGTGCTGTCGTGGTTGCACGAAGTCGAATGCAATCCATCGCGAGCGCCACGAAAAAATTTGTAAACCCGCGCTCGGTCATGCGGCTCGATGGCGGCATTTAACTGCGAGTTATGCCGCTGCCCGTATGCTGCGACCTTCGCATCAGGTGCCAAGTTTCGGCTGGCTTTCCCGTATGGCCCATGCTCCCCAACGTGTCGCCGCCGAGTCGCTGCCATCGCCCGCGATGATGGAGCCTGCTGCCGTCGATGCAGACGATATTGCCGTGCTGCGAATTCGTGGCATTCCGGCACGCGATGTCACGCGTTGGCTCACGGCGATCGCGTGGCTGTTCACCGTGCTGCTGCATGTGTGGTTGTTGTTTGCGCTGCGCGAAGGAATGCGTCCGCGCCCGCTCGATGGCCGCGACGGTGCACCGATCCAGGTCGAGCTGATCCCCGTGCCGATTCCGCCGCCCGCCGTCGTTCCGCTGGTGGTCGAGCCGCTACCGCGCAACACGACTGTCGCGACCAGCCATCCCGCCGCGTCGAGCGTCGCCCATCGCAATACGACCCAGCCCGAGTCCGCGATCAAACCGTCCAACATGGCAACGCCCGCCGTCGGAACCGATACTCCGGCCATGCGTTTTTACAATCCCGACAGCTCGGCGAATATCCCGAAGGATCTGCTCGCCCAAGTCGAGCGCAGCATGCCCAAGCCGAATTTCACCGCCAAGGAATTTGTGCTGCCGGAATTCATGCAACACAAGAATCCGCTGCATTATCTCGCCACCGATTTCGAACCAACCTGGGTGCCGATCAACGAAACCCTGCTCGACGAATTCGTGCGCCGCAATCTCACGCGCGAAGTCACGTTCAAGACACCGTGGGGTGGCACGATCCGTTGCACCTGGGTGTTTGTGATGGGAGCGTGCGCCGGTGTGCCGCCACCCGCGTGGAAAAATCCCGAAAAGAAAACCTTGCCGATGCCCGCGCCCGAATGGCAATAGCGGCGTGAATATCGCCGCTGCGATTTGCGGAGAATGAATCCATCCCAACGCGCCGCTGCGATCTCGCCATGGTTCCGTGTTTGTGTCGACGATTGGTGCTTGCGCAGCGCTTCAGTTCCGGCTTTCGCGCGACGCTACAGCACTTTCTTGAGCTGATCGCCGATCGGCAGCGTGCGGATGCGGAAGCCGGTCGCGGCGAAAATCGCGTTGGTCAGCGCCGGCAACGCGCTCGGCACGCCCATCTCGCCGGCGCCGGACGGACTCTTGTCCGAAGGCGCGATCACCACCTCGACATTCTCCGGCGCCTGCGCCATGCGCAGCAGCGGATAATCGTTGAAGTTGCTCTGCTGCACCTGGCCGTCCTTGACCGTGATGCCGAGATTGATCGCGGTCGACAAACCATCGATCGTGCCGCCCATCATCTGCGCCTCGACGCCGAGCGGATTCACCACACGGCCGACATCGACCACGCACACCGCGCGATGGATCACGATCACGCCGTCGATGGCGGAGACCTCGAATGCGTGTGCCGCATAGCCGCCGAAAGTGAAATGACACGCGATGCCGAGGCCGCGATCCTGGCCCGGCTTGCGCCCCCAGCCGATTTTCTCGGCGCAGACTTTCAGCACGTTGGCGAGACGGCCGGTATCGAACATCGGGCCGCCGTGTCCGGCGTAACTCAGCTCGCGCGGCGCACCGAGCAGTTTCAGGCGCAACGCGACCGGGTCCTGCTTCAGCTCGATCGCCAGTTCATCGATGAAACTCTGCACCGCAAACGCATGGAAGGTATGCAGCGGCGCGCGCCACCAGCCGCGCGGCATGCCCGAGGCAATCGGGTAAAACGTCTTTTCGAGATTCGCGATGAGCTGCGCCGGAAAATCGTCCGGTTCGAGACAGCCCGTGTAGATCGGGCTGTCCTTCATGCCGACGTCGCGGTAGGGGCGCGGCGTGGCAGCGCAGCGATGAGCGAAGCCGGTGATTTCCTTTTTCTTGTCGAGCGTGGCGATGAGGTGATGCACGCCGAACGGGCGATAAAAATCGTGCGCGATATCGTCCTCGCGCGTCCAGATCAGCTTGATCGGCTTGCCGACGGCTTTCGCGATCAACACCGCTTCGGCGACGAAATCGTTTTTCAAGCGTCGTCCGAAACCACCGCCGGCGCGGGTCATGCGGATCTCGATCTTGTCGCGCGGAATGCCGGTCAACTGGCTGATGATCTGCGACGCGCCGCTCGGGCTTTGCAACGACGAAATCAACAATGCGTGATCAACCTCGATCTTGATCAGCGCGTTCGGCGGTTCCATCGTCGCGTGTGCAAGAAACGGCACTTGATAACGCGCTTCGAAAACCTTTTTCGCGTCCTTGCGCGCCTTGGCGAAATCACCGTCGCTACGCACCTTTACGCCATCGTCGCCGCGCAACAATTCCGTCGCCTTGGCTTCGAGCGTGGCGCTGGATTCACTGGCCCACGGGCCGGGCGTCCACGTTACCTTGAGCGCCTGCCGGCCCTTGATCGCGGCCCAGGTATTTTCCGCGATCACCGCGATGCCGGTGGCGAGCTGGCCGGTGATCGGCTCGTCGGGTTTCGGGCCGGGCAGGCGGATCACGTCCTTGACGCCCGGCACCTTGCGCGCCTCGCTGTCGTCGAGCGTGTCGATATCGCCATCCATGTGCGGGCAGCGCAACACCACGGCGAACAGCGCGCCGGCCATATAGGCGTCTATTCCAAATTCGGCACGACCGGTGACGATCGCCGGGCCATCGGCGGTCAAGGTCGGTTTGCCGATCACGCGAAACTGGTCGGGATTTTTCAAGGCCACCGGTTCGGTCGGCGGATCGATCTTCGCGGCGGCGGCGGCGAGCTGGCCGTAACTCGCGCGGCGACCGGTTTGCGCGATCACGAATCCGGCCTCGGTACGCAGTTGGTCCAGCGGCAATTGCCAGTCGCTCGCCGCAGCTTGCAGCAACAGCCAGCGCGCGGTCGCGCCGGCTTGGCGCAAATCCTTCCAGCCCTGCGGAATGCTGTCGCTGCCGCCCGCGCCCTGGCTGCCGTATTTGTTGCCCGGGCCCTTGTCGGTTTCGATGTAGCCGTACGGCAACTGCTCGACCTTGACCTGCGCCCAATCGACATCGAGTTCTTCGGCGATCAGCATCGGCAGCGACGTGATCACGCCTTGGCCGATCTCGCAGCCGCGTGCGCCGATGGTGATGCGATTGTCGGCGCTGATGCGCACGAACGGGCCGAGCTGTTCGGCGACACCGCCGCGCAGTTCCAGCGGCAGGTCGGATTGCGAGGCCAGCGCCGTACGCCAGCCGACGATCAACGCACCGGAAGCGCCGGCCATGACGCTGAGGAAATGCCGGCGCGAATCATTCACGGGCTTGCTCATTTTGTGGCTCCGTGCATCAGTTCGGCGGCGCGTTTGATCGCCTGACGACTGCGCGGATACGTGCCGCAGCGGCACAGGTTGGTGATGCGGCTGATATCGGCATCGTTCGGTTTCGGCGTGCGCTTGAGTAAATCCACCGCGGCCATGATCTGGCCGGCCTGGCAATAACCGCATTGCGCGACGTCGGCCTCGATCCATGCGCGTTGCACCGGATGCAGCGCATCGCCCGTGGCAAGGCCTTCGATCGTGACGATGTCGTGGCCGGTCGCCGCGCTGATCGGCGTGAGGCACGAACGTTGTGCCTTGCCATCAACCAGCACCGTGCACGCACCGCACGCACCGATGCCGCAACCGAATTTGGTGCCGGTCAGGCGCAGCGTATCGCGCAAAAACCACAACAGCGGCATGCTCGGATCGCCGCCGTGGAAAAACGGCTTGCCGTTGATGCGCAGCGGCAGCGACGTGTCGTCGTCGGCGACGAACGGCACGCTGCTCGTGCGTGCGCTATCGATCGGGGTGTCTTGCATGCGTCATCTCCGGCTGGCTCGACTGCGGCGCAAGCGCGCTCGACAGCGTGGGTTAGGCGGCGATTGTCGCATTCCCGCTGGTTGCCTGCACATCGTTGCTGCTTGTTTTTTTGCAACGCACAAGCACAATGGACGGATCAGTGCGCCCGCGCTGACACTCCGAGGATGCGATTTTTACCGTGACAGCGATAAATAGCGCGCCGTTATCCGCCGAAGCGCCATGGATAGTCATCAAATTTGGTGGAACCAGCGTCTCCAAGCGCGAACGCTGGGACAATATTCGCAAGATTGCAGCGCAGCATCTGGCGCGCGGAAAACGCGTGCTGATCGTCGTATCGGCGCTGTCAGGCATGACCGACAAGCTAAAAGCCATCGCCGAATCGCGCGGCGACGCAACGACGCTGGCGCACGCACACGGCGAAATTCTCGCACGCCATACCGCGATGCTGGCCGAACTCGATCTCGCGCCTGAAGTTCTGCAGAGCTGGCTAAATCAACTCGATGCGCTGGTCAACGCGCCCGATCGCGAAGCGGCGGCGCTGACCTGGCAGGCGCAGGTATTGTCGCTCGGCGAATTGTTGTCGAGCACGCTCGGTGCGGCGTATCTCAATGCGAGCGGTCTGGCGACGAACTGGCTCGACGCGCGCGCGCACCTGCGCGCCGAAGCGTTGCCGAACCAGAACGCGTGGGGGCGTTATCTCTCCGCGTCCGTGCCGACCGCGCCCGATGCGGTTTTCGCCAGCAAGCTCGCCGCGCAAGGTGAAATTTTCATCACGCAAGGTTTCATGGCGCGCAATGCGCAGGGCGAAACCGTGATCCTCGGTCGCGGCGGATCGGATACGTCAGCGGCGTATTTCGGTGCGTTGCTGAAGGCCGAGAAAGTCGAAATCTGGACCGATGTCTGCGGCATGTTCAGCGCCAATCCGCGCCAAGTTGCGGCGGCGCGTTTGCTCGGCCGGCTCGATTACGAAGAAGCGCAGGAAATCGCCACCACCGGTGCCAAGGTGCTGCATCCGCGCTGCCTGAATCCGTTGCGCGAGGCGCAGGTGCCGCTGTTGATCAAGGACACCAATCGCCCCGAACTGGCCGGCACCGAAATTGGTATCGCGCCCACGCATGCGGCGCCGAGCATCAAGGCGATCAGCTCGCGCAGCGGCATCACGCTGGTGTCGATGGAATCGATCGGCATGTGGCAGCAGGTCGGTTTTTTGTCCGACCTGTTTGCGATTTTCAAACACCACGGCCTGTCGATCGATCTGATTTCCACCGCTGAAACCAACGTCACCGTATCGCTTGATCCGAGCGAAAACCTGCT
>JANXUW010000488.1 GCA_025351985.1 Pseudolysobacter sp. | reverse complement strand
CCAGGCATGTGGCACGGCAGTGTGCAGACCGCGAGCGGTACTTTCGCTGTCGAACTCACGATCAAACAAGATAAGCACGGCACGTTGAGTGCCGCACTCGAGAGCGTCGATCAGGCACCCGGCCAATCGATTCCTGTCAGCCACGTCGAGCAGGAAAAAGATCAACTGAAGCTGCAGATCGATGCGCTCTCGGCTAGTTATGTTGGGCATTTCGATACGAAAAAAGATGCATGGATCGGCAGCTGGCAACAAGGCCCGGTCTTGCCGTTGACCTGGCTTCGTGGGCCGCTGCCGCCGCAGCCCGTGATCGATGGCATCGACGGAATCTGGCGCGCAACACTGCTGCGAAATACAACCGAACTGCGCCTGATCCTGCGCATCGGCACCTCGGCCCGTGGCACACGCGCCAAGCTCGATTCTCCCGATATGGGCATCGCCGGCCTCGATGTCACCGACCTCTCGCGCGATGATGATCATGTGCATTTTCGTGTGCCGCTGGCGAGCGTCGATTTCGCCGGCAAACTCGCCGAGAACACCACGGCCTTGAGCGGCACTTGGCGTCGCGAAGGTCAGTCACAGGCCACGGTAAAGTTCACGCGTGCTTCGGAGTCTGCGCCCGCCTCAGTGCAGCGCCCGCAAACTCCACATGCACCGTTCGCATACGCGGTCGAATCCGTTCGATTCCACAATCCAGCAGCAAATATTTCGCTGGCCGGCACTTTGACCCTGCCACAAGGCGCCGGACCTTTTCCCGCCGCGATTCTGATAAGTGGTTCCGGACCGCAGGATCGCGACGAGTCATTGTTCGGCCATAAACCCTTTGCGGTTCTGGCCGACTATCTGAGTCGCAACGGCATCGCAGTTCTGCGATTCGATGATCGCGGTGTCGGCGAATCCGGTGGAGATTTCACGCACGCGACCAACCTCGATTTTGCCAGCGACGTACGCGCCGCCGTCGATTTTCTTGCTGCGCGACGCGAGATCAATACCAGGGCCATCGGCTTGATTGGTCACAGTCACGGCGGCATCGTCGGGCCGATCGTGGCCGTGAATAATCCTTCGATCGCATACCTCGTTTTGCTCGCCGCACCCGCGACCAGCATGACCGAGTTGCTGCTGGCGCTACGTCGTTTGACCGGCGCGATGCAGGGCCAGGCGGAAGCATCGTTACGCGCGACCGAACCCGTGCTGGCGCGGGTGTACGCGGCAGTGGGCAACGCGCCGGATCGCGCTACAGCACAAGCAGAAATAAGTGCGCTGCTGACACCACAATTGCTGCAACAACTCGGCGCCAGCGAAACGCAAAAATCGGCGATGGTCGATCAGCTCGGCAGCGACTGGCTGCGCGATCTGCTTCGTTACGATCCAATCGCAACTCTGGGCGCAATCAATATTCCAATCCTCGCCTTGAACGGCAGCCTGGACAATCAGGTTCCGGCGAGCACCAATCTTGCCGCCATCCGCCGTGCCACGAGCAATAGCCGCGATGTGACCGTGCAGCAATTGCCGGGGCTGAATCATATGTTTCAGACCGCGCACAGCGGCGCAATTGCCGAGTACACCGAGGTCAGCGAAACCTTCGCGCCGACAGCGCTGCGATTGATCGGCGATTGGATCAACATGCGGTTTTCACGCTGATATTCTCTCGAAGACACCGCTCCGTGCGTGCTGCAGCATCGAGCGATACGCGACCCATGAAGCAAGCCGAACGGCGCGTGTTGTTCACAAGATAACTTGCGCCTATGTTCGCAAGCGCACACTATCGGCGAGCACGTTTTGCTAGAGTTCCGCGAGCAACGCCGTCGCCGCGCGCCATCCAGAGGAGATCGAATTGAACATGAGCAAATTATTCGGAACACTCATCAATACCGTTCTGTTGTGCGCCATTTCCGGCACGGCTATCGCTGCCGAAAATTCGCTGGTGACCGCGCCGCAGGGCGGTGTCGCGCGTTGGGCGGGGATGGCGGCGAAAGAATGTGGAATCTACGGCCAACGGTACGCCGCGGTCGATTCGGTGTGCTATTACCCGATCGATATCCAGACCAGCGTCGGCAGTCACGAGATCGCGCTATGGGACAAGCAAGGCAAACAACACCTCGGTCATGTGACGGTCGAGAAGCATGATTTCCCCGATGTGCCGATCGATCTGCCGCCGAGCCTGATCGGTTTCGTCGACCTTTCCGCCGCGAATCTCGCGCGTGCGACCAAGGAAACCGCCGAAGTCGCGAAGGTGCTGCGCGGCTCCGAACATGCGCCGCAATTTTCGTTGCCACTCGGCAAACCGGCCAGCGCGTTGCCAAAAAGCGCGAACGATTTCGGCAGCCTGCGCACGTTCAACGGCAAGGTAAAAAGCCTGCATAGCGGCCTGGATTTTCCGGTCAATGAAGGCAGCCCGGTCAAGGCCGTCGCCGCCGGCACCGTGATGCTGGCGGCGGATCATTTTTTTACCGGCAACGCGGTGTACATCGATCACGGCGACGGCCTCGTGAGCATGTATTTCCACATGAATTCGCTCGCGGTAAAAACCGGCGCGGTGGTCAAGCGTGGCCAGACTCTCGGCACGGTCGGCAGAACCGGTCGTGGCACCGGGCCGCACTTGCACATCGGCCTGCGCTGGCTCGGCAAGCGCATCGATCCGGAACGCTTGCTCGAAGCGCCGGCTAAACTGCCGAGCGTCAGCGATTCAAAATCCGCCGCCGAGCAAAAAATCCGCAAGGCCGATCACGAAGTACCGAAAGAAGGCGAGACGCCGCTGATCGACGAAGGCTGAAACAGCGGCGACTATTGCGGTCAATCGACATCGGTGGTCTCGATCGCCGGTATCGATTTTTTCAGGCCAATGGCGTGACGCGATTAACATCGCGACTCAGCCGCGACCGAGAGTTGTCATTCCGGCAGGGATTGCCGGAATCCAGAAGCCATGGAAGGTATCTGCAGAGAAAAATAATGACACTTAGGCATCCGTGCAATCTGGATTCCGGCAATCCCTGCCGGAATGAC
>JANXUW010000556.1 GCA_025351985.1 Pseudolysobacter sp. | reverse complement strand
TGCGAATTAGTTTCGACATCAACTCTCGTGTCAGTTTGATTTTGTATTTTATAGTGATGGCCTGAGTCAATCTCCATAAATATTGACGTTTTATCAGAATAAAATTGACACGGAAGATCAATTTTATTTATGCCAAAGTATTTTTTTTGTTGATCTGTTTTCATCATGAAAACATATTTTTTTCCCAACTCCAAACCAGAGTTTGCACAAATATTTATTCTTGAAAAATCAGAGTATCTGATATCCGGATTATCACGATTAACAAATAGCTTGTAGGTCTCTATCGCGTAGTTTACATAGCCGCAGTCAATGGCAGTACATCCACCCTCTATCGAAACGACCCGGCCTTTCATCACTATGGACGCATCGAGATACATTTTAGTTATTTTTCTTTCGACATTTGCTGCAAATCCAAGAGTAGAAAATATTGAGGACACAATAAAAATAAAAGCAAATTTTTTATGGATGTACATATCTATCTACACTCCAGTTCTGGTTATAAAAATTCCGAGAAAAAGAAACGGCATCTCTTTCAACAGGATTATTTGCCCAGTCTTGATGGTTTGGATCTATTAATGAATTGTTGAAAGACGTTAGATGTCTGAACTCATGGATAATATCACTTTCTCGATAAGCCAAAGTGTCCAAAGTTCTATATCGATTAGCGTTGAAAGTTATGCTTTGTTTATCAAAATCGGTTACGGCGAACGCATCTCCCAATTGTGTTCCAGCATACTTCGCACTCCAATCATCCAAATCCAATGAGACGGTTGCGTTATTAAATCTAGATAGCATCTCCGCATCTCCAGATCGCGCGACCATATCACCATATACGTTCAGGTCGGCAGCAATCTCGTGTTGCAGGGTGGCGACTTGTTCATTACTAAGCGTACTTGATGTCCCAACAATACTAATGTCATCTGCATCGAATTGACGCACGCTCTTTCCGAAAAGCTGAACGTGTGCCAAGTGATTAAACAATTCCTGGAACAACGCAGTCTCAGCCCCATTACTGAACGACTGCCCCGTGGCTTTGGAAATCGTGCCGCCGACAATGGCTGCCGCGATGGGTTGGCCGATCGGAGGCAGCTTCTCAATCGCGGGTGACAAGGCTTCCGTCACGCCAGATACCAAAACCCCGCTGCCGAAGTTGCCGCCCCGCAAGCTATCCACAATGCCACCCGCGGCGGCGTGCGCGGCAATGCTGGCGATATTTGCGCCCGTCGTCAGACTACTCGAACACGCCATTCCCGTATCGTGCGCCCATTCGGCGTTTTGAAAATAACTGCCTACGCCAAAAAATACCCCTGCCGCGAACGCTCCCCATAACCCTGCCTTGAGGCTTCCGGTCGCGACATAGGCCGATAGGAACCCTCCCGCCACCGAGACGGCAAACGCCCAGCCCAGCGCGCCCTGCGAGATTTCGTACTGCCCGAAACACGCAGCAACCACCGCAATCGCAATCCCCAGCACTTGCCGAAAACTCAGATACCCGCTCGGGTCCGTCATGCTCAGCGGATTGTTCTGCACATACGTGTATCGATTCAGCCCCTGCGTCGGGTCGGCCTCCGTCATCGGATCGGCCTGGATGAACCGTCCGAGCTGCGGATCGTAAAGTCGCCCCTTCATGTGGATCAGGCCGACCGGATCGAGTTGCTGATGGCCGGTGAAGCCCTGATACGTGGTACTCGTATCGAACGCCGCCGCACTGGCCGCTGGCAGGATCGTCCATGAACCGGTGGTCGAGGCGTCGCGCCGGTTGCCCCACGCATCGAACGCCTGGCGCTGGTTCACGGTGCCGGTTTCGCTGGTAATGACATCGATCGAACCGAGCGCATCACGGAACAAATACGCATACGCGGGCGCAGAGGGCGCACCGCCGTTCGTACTCGTCGTGGTGATGACCAGATAGCTGCCGACATAGCGTTTGGTCGTCATCGTCGTACCGTTGATGCGCACTTCGACATTGCCGATGTAGTACGTGCGCGGCGCATTCCCGCTCGGACACGGCGTGGTCTCAAAGCCGTTGCAAAAGATCCGATCCGTCGGCCCGTTCGCACCTTCGACGCGCTTGAACATCGAACGATCCGGCGCGTAGGAAAAACTCTCGGTCGCCACGCTCGGCGTACCGTTGGTGACGATCTGCGCGGGCAAGTCGTAGCCGGTATACGTGATCGTGCGCGTCTGCCCGCCGCCGAAGTTCGCGCTGGTCTGATTGCCGTTGGCGTCGTAGCAATAGCTGTTGCCATTCCACGTGCTCGCCGCGTGCGGCCCGGCCGATTGGGCGCAGCCGCTCGGCCGCGTGCCGTACGTCCAGTTTTGCGTGGCTGCGGCCTGCTTGCTCATGAGATTGCCGAGCTGGTCGTAGCCGACCGTCAGCGCGGCACCAGCCACGCCATTCACGGTCAGATTGACCGTGTGCAGTCGATCCAGCGTGTCGTAGCCAAAATCTTCTCTGAGGTTGTAGCCCGTCGCGGTGCTGGTTCGATGCAGCAGGTTGGAATGCTTGTCGTAGTCGTAGCCCCAGTTCTGCAGTGCGCCCGATGCGGTGCTGATGCTGAGCATGCGCCCGGTGTTGTCGTCGTAGCTGCGCGTGGTCGTGAGGGTCGAGGACTGGTGATATTCCTCCTGCGTCACCTGGCCGCGCTGGCTCAGGGCCAGCACCTGGTCATAGACGATACCGGTCGTGCCGCCGGCGGCTTCCTGCGTCTGGATTGGATAACCGTCGCTCGAATAGATGCTGAGTTCGCCGTTCGCCGAGGCGGTATCGGTGCTCGCATCGAAGTGCTGGAACGGACGGCCGAATTGATCGTAGCTTTGGCGTTCGGTATAGGTCGCACTGTCCTCACTCGTGACCACGCTCGCGACCCGACCGATATCGTCGTAGCTATTACTGCGCGTGAAGCCGCCGATGCCGTTGGTCTCGCTGTGCAGCAAGCCGAGGATCGGTGTGGCCGTGCTGCGTAGGGCCGTGTCGAATTCCCATTGGCTGTTCGGCTCGGAGATAAAACTGCCGCCAGAGAGTCGATTCTCGTTGCGTTGAAAGATGCGGCCCAGCGCATCGCGGTACACGGTCTGGGTCTGGCCCTTCGCATCGGTTTGCGAGACCTGTTCGCCGAGCGCGTTGTAGCTATAACTCCAACCGCCCTTGTCGGGATCGGCCATTTGGGTCTTGCGCCCGAGCCGGTCGTAGGTCATCCCGGTCGTGATCAGTACACCCGCCGAACTTCCATTGCTCGGCGTCCGCTTCACACTGGTGATGTTGCCGACCGCATCGCGCCCGTAAGTGACGGCCAGCGCGCCGGGGTCGGTGACCGAGGTCACTTCATCGCGCGCGTTCTTCGTCTGCACCGTGGTGTAGCCGCGGGGGTTCTGTGCGTTCGTGGTCAGCGCGGCAAAACTCCATTGCGAACTGCTCGGTGCGTTGGCGCTTTCCTCCGGATGCGTTTGTTTAGTGGAGCGATCGACCGCGTCGTAGCTGGTGGTCGCCACGCCCGCCGCCGTGGCACCCGTTTGCAACGTGCCCGCGCGCGTGGGAAGTCCCACTTGTGTCGTCGCCGGATCGATCGAGAAGTACGGCGTGGACGTGGTGACGGTGCGCCCGGTACTGTCATACGTGGTCGCCACACTCGACCAGTGCAGTTTGCTCGGTGTGGCCGGATCGGGTTGGTAGATACGTTGCGTGCGCAGCATCTCCCGACCCAGCCGATCAAAGTACGCCCACGTCGCGGGCGCCACGCTTTGATTGGCATACGGCGCCTGACTGGCGATGCTGTCCGCCGCCACGCGATAGATCGCACCGAGCGGACAATTGACACGCGGTGCGCCGGCGGGGATGTCGGAAGTGGCCGCATCCACGCACCACGCGTACGTGGTTTTTGAGAACGCGCCGGTCGCATCTTCGCTGAAGTAGGCACGCCCGAGTTGGCCGTAGACGAAGGTGCCGGTATTGCCGGTCGCGCTGATGCGGTTGAGCGGATTGCCGAATGCATCGCGGTTGACGCCGCCCGCCTTCACGCCGACCTGCTCGGCCAGTCCTTCGTTGAGATTGCCGGTAGCGCCCATCGCGTAGAACGGCAGTTTCTTGTCGATCTCGAAACGGCCCTTCGCTTCGTACTCCCATTTCGCATAACGCTGGAATTTGGTGGAATCCGTCGCATCAAAACCGCGCTGTGCAAAGCTGGTGAGATTGATGCACGCAGTGCGATTGCTGAAGTGCGCCGTACTGCATTGCACCTGCTCGATGACGTTGCCGTTGGCATCGCGGATCAGGTCGGTACGCATGCCGAGCGTTTTGAGGATATTGGCGTCAGTCTCCAGATCGGCATACGGCCCCTGGATGTCGGCGGTACGCTGGCCGGTGGTGGGGTCGTATTCGAAACTCGCACGACGCGTGTTCGTCAGTGCGCCGCGCGTGCTGGTCACCGTGCTGAGCGACAGGCGGCCTTGGCGTTGCGCATCGACACTGACCGCAGCACCGGTGCCGGTACATCCGACAATCGTCGGCGGCGTTGTCGTGCAGCCGTAAAGGCTCGCGGTGCTCTTGGTTTCGTTGTTCGTGCCCGCCGAATCGGTGCTGATAACCGAGGAACTACTGACGTTGCCGTAGCTGTCCTCGACGAACGCGCTGGTGATTTCGTGACTGAGTACACCGGCCGTGGTCACGTCGAATTTCTGTTCGTCCGAGCTGGACAGGTACGGCATCACTGATTGCTGGATCGGGCCACCCACGAAGGTCGGCGAACTCAGGTAGGCATCGGCGGCATCGCTGAGTACCTGGGCCGTAGGCAGGCCGATGCTTGCCGTACTCCCCGTCCTGGCAATCGCCGGGGCGATATTGCAACGGATGCCGCCACCGCCGCAGGGCGGATCGGGATGCACAAAGCAACTGTCGCCGGGCGAGTTGACGCAAGGGTCTGCTTGCACCGCCGTTTCCAACTGCACGACGGTGTGATCGGGGCGACCGATGAACGGGAAATCCTGCCGGTATTCGGTCGTGGTGACGAGGTATTTCCCGGTGTCCTGGGTCGGTTGCTGGTTCTCGCTCTGCACGGTCTGGAAACCGAGAAAACCACGCCCGCCGGCCTGGATTTTCGCACCGCCGTAGCGATACACCACACTGCTCATCGCGGTGGCGCTGGCTGCGGTCGGTGCCGTGCTTTGTGCCTGATGCACCACCCAGATCGCCGAGAACACGTCGAACACCGGGGAGCCTCGTCCCCAGTTCTGCGCCGGCGCGTCATACCCGCGCGTATAACCTGCCGTGTAGGCGAGCGGGTAATAACCAATCTGCGTGGTCGCGCCCAGTCCGTTGACGATCTGCGTCATGAAATCGTTGCCGCCGAAGATCGGCCCGTAGCCATAGACGGTTAACGTGCCGTTGCCGCCGGTACCGGGCGTCACACGCACCAGATCGGGACCGCCGTTGCCGTCCACATCGATCAGAAAACTTTGCACCGTGGTCGGGTTTTGCGTATTCAGCGTGCTGTTGCCGACATCGATCGGCGCACCAAATCCGGTCGAGCTCGATGCACCCCATACCAGTGCCTTCAGCGGATACGTCCCGGTGCTGTCGGCCACGCCGTCCTGGTACAAAATGTCGGTGCGATGATCACCATTCACGTCGGTGAATTGCACATGCTCGGCATAACTTTGCGACAAGCTCAGACCCGTACTTTGCTCGGGCAGAAAACGTTCCGTCGCCGCCGCATCGCCGGTCTTGCCGGCATTGATGCGGTAGTAATACACATACGTGCCGCCCACCGGCTGCTTGGCATAGACGATATCGGCTTGGCCATCGCCGTTCAGATCGACCAGGCTGATGAAGCTGCCATCGGCCACGAGGTTGCCGCCGCCGGTCTGGCCGAGGTCCGTTTCGTAGGTGAAGTGCAATTGTGTGTCGGCTTGAACACCTCCATTGCGGAAGGTGTACCAGTGCTTCGGACACGGCGCGGAGGGGGCGTCGGGCTGGGAAGACGGGTCAAACTGGTACAGGACGCCTTGCGCGGTAAGGTTGCCCGGCTGGTGCGTGACCTTGTTCCCGCCGCCCCCACAAATGCCGTCGTCGAACGTGACCTTGAGCAGCAGGTCCGATGCGCCATCGCCGTTCAAATCGGCATTCAGCAGATTGCGTCCGGGCTGCGGGGCGAAGCCAATGTCGTAGGACGCCACCACGCCGCCCAAGGTGGGAAGCGTCAGGTTGAGATCCGTGGTGGTCGTGGCAAATTGAAAGGTGAGCGTGCCGCTACTGGCACGCTGCAACAGGCTGGATGTCACACCGCCAACGCTGTTGCTGTTGACGTGGATCAGGTCAGGCAAGCCATCGCCGTTGAAGTCGGCGAAGATACCGTCGTCGATGGCGGAGGACGTCATGCCGGTGCTGACCGGATGGGCACCGTCGAAGGTGTAGCCCGTACCGCTGGCGATGGCCGGATGGATATTCCAGAACGTGCCGTTCGAGGCGAGCAGATCGTCGCGGCCGTCACCGGAAAAATCGTACAGGTACCACAGGCTCTCGAAGTGGAAACTGCGCATGTCGGTATTGCACGCGGTCACGCCGGTGCGATTCAGATACACGCCACTCGCAATCGCTGGCGCAAAGCCGGTCGAGTTGGCCAGCGACACCATGATCTGAAAGCGCGTCGCGCCCGAGCCGGAACTGTCGCAGCTCTGGTCCTTGAGCCAGACCAGATCCTGACGCCCGTCGCCATCGACATCGCCGACCTTATAGTCGATGGCGTATTGCAGGCCGCTGTAGCCATGGGACGAGGGCAGGTTCGGATAACCCACCGGATGCGCGCCGAGAAAATTCCAGCTGAACTGCGTGCTTGGATAACAGACCTCGGCACCGCCATTCGGTGCGCATTCCTGTAACGCGGTCAGTGCCACCAGTCCGCTCGCCGTGGGGGTGCTGTAGCTCAGGTGATAGGTACGCACGGTCTGCAAGGTGTTCGGGGCGCCGCCGTTGTTGATCGGCCCGCTGGCGGTGATCGTGGTCAGTTGCTGCGTCAGCGCGAGTTTCATGCCGGCGACGTAATCCGTGCGCTGGCTGGCCGCGGGCAAGGTCGCGTAGGTGAATGTCACGGTCGCATAGGTGGCGCGCGTAAAGGTCGGACTTGCCGCCAGCACGTCGCTGATCGCGATCTTGCCGGTGTAGGCGATCTGCGCGATGTCCAGCTCGCCGCTCGTGGTGCTTTGCGTGTAGGAATATTCGACCGTGTTGCCGACCGCATCGGCGATGCGATTGAGCGACCATGACAGGTACTGCGTGGCATCCGCCGTGCCTTGGCCGTCGTTGCGTACCAGTGCGGAATTACCGCCGGTGCCGTACACGCGATAGCTCCCGTCCTTGGGCTGCACCAGCCAGTAGGCATACCCGGTGATGGTGGATTTGGTATAGCCGCACACGCGTGTGGCCGGATCGACTTCCAATCCGAAGACGTGCGCGGTGCTGCCGGATTGTCCGGCCGGGCATACACCGACACCCACGCCCTGCGTGCCCGCGCCGATGTTCAGATCGAGCAGCCGTGCACCGTCCAGACAATACGCCTGATCACCGGCCACGCCATCGAAATTGATTGCCGGAAACGGCCCCGCGCCATCGCCGTATTCGGTGGCTTTCTTGCAGCGCGACACCGCCGACAAACCGCCCAGGCTCCAGCCCGGCCCGAGCGGGCCGTTCGACGCGCGACTGTTGTATTCCAAGGATAACGACGGACCAAGTCCAGCGGTGGACGGCGCGGTATAAATCGGCACGCTGTAGGTGGCAGCGCCACTTTCATCGGCACGGAAGGTGGCGGGCGTCGCGCCGACCGAATCGGAGTACACATCCGCGAGCGGCAGCGGCTCGGTGTACACCGCCGGCGGTGTCGCTGCGGCAGCGGGTGTGACCGCTTTCCCGGGACCGCCCGGTGTGACCACAAACCCGAGCAGCTGCACGCCGGCCTCGACAGAAAACGGGGTCCATAGCCCGGCCATCATCGATACGACACACACCAGTCCAACAACCCATCCGCTCGTTACCGGTGCACGCACCCGTCCGTGATGCTGCACTGTCATAGCGATCTTCTCCGTGAATGAGGGGGTTACCGCAGGCGCGACGGCGGTGTCTGCCCAGACTAGCAGTGGGCGGCAACGGCGTCTGCTGCGAGTCGTGCTTTTGTAAAACTGAGATGACGATGCCATCACAGTACCGACCTTTCCCCCGCAATTAATCACCTGCCAGACGGTAAGGAGTACGGAGAGCGAGCTTTATCTCACTGGAACTTCTGCACGCGATAGATCATCTGTGCAAACGCGTACTGGGCAGTCGTAAACGCAAACGCAAGGACACTCGGCGCCTTGCCCCGCCTCACTACTTGCGCGAGTTCGGCGCGAGAGGTGCAGCGGAATGGCATATTCGACGGAAATTTAGCCGCTATAAAAGCGGTTGGAATTGCGATCTCTCATCGCTCGATCCTGCTCGCACACAATGCCGAACAATCCGAAAGCGGCCCAGACCGATATACAGGCCAGAACAAGAACCGCCTTG
>JANXUW010000519.1 GCA_025351985.1 Pseudolysobacter sp. | reverse complement strand
ATGTCGGCCGCGGAGGAATCCGTCGCGCCCAACGTTCTTATGCGGATACCAATACGATCACCGGCAGCAACATTCAGAACCGTGCCGGCATTGATATTGCTGGCACTGCGGAACGTACCGGCGGTGACAATGCTATTCGGGAAGCCGAATCTGAGCGAGCTGGAAAGTGGTGTTGTCGTATAACTTGCCGCGAGATGGTCGATGCCGTTATTGATGATGGCGGGCGCGACAAAAACGGTGAAGTCGTATTGCAGGCCGACGACATTGATGGACACGACGGACGCCACCAGAAGATCCGCACTGACCTGCAGATTTTGCACCGTACCCGCAAAAGGAATCGGAAAAGAAAAGCCGGCAGCCTCGGGTGGCATCGTCGATTCTCCCGCGCCGTTGATGACTTCGGTAGTGTGATTACCAAAACCCATCAGCACCGGACTGGCCGAAACCACGGTGGCTCCGCTGAGAATGATACCCGTGGAAAACGGGATCAATCCGGCTGCTGGGCCGACTGCTCCTGTCGCGCCGGTTCCACCGCTGGCGCCAGCCACCCCGGTAGCGCCGGTAATACCGACAGGGCCGATGGATCCGGTAGCGCCAACGCTGCCTGTCGCACCCGTTGCACCCGCAGCACCGGTGGCTCCAACAAGTCCGCTAGCGCCGGTGCTACCGGCAACACCGGTCAGGCCCATCGCACCGGTAACACCTGCGGGGCCAGGCGGACCTGCCGCGCCCGTTGCGCCGGTAGCACCCGTCACGCCGGCGAGCGATGCGCATTGGCCCAACACACCACCGGGGCCAAAACATACGCCGCTCGAATACGTTGCCGGTGCGGTGGACAGATAAGGCAAGGCCACCAAACCGCTGCCATCGACCATCAGCAAGGTAGTGGCGCCGGCATTATCCTTCACTACAAAATTGCCGGACGGCGGTGTATTGATCTGCACATCGGCAGCTGAGGCATCCACGACTGCGCCGACGTTCAGCAGCGACAACGCAACGGCAAGCAGCCGGCGCTGTGGCAAACGTGCAGGATCTTGCTTCATGGAATTATCCCCTTTGATAAGTTTGCATGGAACGCGACGCGATGCGCGCTCGAAGTGTCCGCTCAAAGTATTGCATGCACACCGTTTTTTGTTCTTCTGGGCAACGCCACATGTTCTGCAGTCAGCTGCATCAATCGCGTTGCTTGTATATTTTTTTACTTCTGCAATTCATCGAGTGTCTTTCGCTGCCGCGCAGACTGTCAAGCGCGCATGGTTGACCGGCAACCTGATTCAACGCTGTCGATCACGCTCCCACGCAGCCAAGGCGGTCCGATGGCGCGCAAGCGCTGCCTCGTAAATATCGAATACGCAATTCGTGCAACCTTCACCGCAACAATCGCCGGGATCGGGCTCGCGTGGCGGCAACGGTGGAGTATCGTTTGCGATGTTCATGAGGACTGCGCCGGATCGACACGCGCGAGGGATCGAATGAAGTTTCGCACATTGCTGTCGACTGGTATCCGCTGCGATTTTGCCTGACACTCGCAGGACATATTCCGGGCAAGGTATCGCACCATGAAAATCCGCGATGGACGGCTGAATGCGATTTTGAAAATTTCAATGCGATCCGGCTTTATCGCGCTCCTGACCATCGCACTACTCAACCTTGCAGCACGCCCGGCCAACGCGCAGGTCTCGCCGATTTCCTACAGCGCCGATACCCAGGTGCCCGCCTACTCCGGCCTGTTTGCGTACGGTAGCAACATGGGCTACTTCGGCTGGAGCGACAACGACAATCAGGTCGCCGATATCCTGCTCGGCAATCCGGCGCAAAACCAGGCTGGCGTTGGCGCACATACCTTGCGCGGCGCGTTGTACGACGATTTTATCCAGACTTACGGCATCAATATTCGCGTGCCGCAGTTCACACATTTCCAAAACCTGGGCGCGCGCGACAACACGATTTTCGTCAACGCGTCGTACCATATCGCCGGTACGCGGCGCGATCCGAACCATTACGGCGGCTGCGCCGATCAGTCGTGGATGCACGCCAACATGTATCTGCCGATCTGGATCGACGATACCGCGCATCCGGGTTTCAAGAAGGTCAATCCGCAGAATTATCTGGCCGACTACATGTTCCAGGTGGTCAGCACCTACAAGAATTTCGTGAAGTTTTACGAGGTATGGAACGAGCCAGACTTCACACCGAACTACAACGCCAGCCAGAACACCGCGTCCGCGCAATACTGGGGCACGGTCAATCCGCTGCCGTGTGATTTGAGCAATCTCAAGGCGCCGATTTCGCATGTGAATCGACTGCATCGCATCATCTATGAAGTGGTCAAGACCGTGGACCCCACGGCATATGTCGCGACCGGCGGATTGGGTTATCCGTCGTTCGTCCAGGCGATGCTGCGCAACACCGATAATCCGGGCACCACCAACCAGCAAAATCCCGGCGAAGGCGATGGCAATGAAGGCTCGATATCGTCGCGTTATCCACTCGGCGGTGGTGCGTATTTCGATGTGTTGTCGTATCACTCGTATCCGCAATATAGCCTGCGCCGTTACGGTGGCAATGCTGCCGCGTGCACGGCGAATGAGGCGTATATCGCGAGCACCGGATTCTGCGCGCTCGCCAATTCGGATACAGCCACGGCGAACTACATCGAACTCAAGCAGGCCTTTGTCGACGTGCTCACGGCGGGCGGTTACGACGGTACGAGCAAACCGCGCAAGGTATTTATCGTCACCGAGAACAACGTGCCGCGCGTGATGCCACAAAACGTTTCCGGCAGCGCGCTTGCGCCGCCGACTGATCAATACGGCG
This sequence comes from Pseudolysobacter sp., assembly GCA_025351985.1. GTDB lineage: Bacteria > Pseudomonadota > Gammaproteobacteria > Xanthomonadales > Rhodanobacteraceae > Pseudolysobacter. Next base: position 2,543 of record JANXUW010000519.1, on the reverse strand, counting down.
CGGCGGATTACGCGCGCAACTACATCATCAAGGCGCTCGTAACCAGCCAGAAAAACGGCATCAGCCAATATCACATTTATGCATCGTCGGATGAGGTGCAGGAAAACGGCACTGACTGCAATGGCACTCTGGTCGGCACGGACAACACCAAGGTGCAAGGCCTATACAAGGATCTCGGCTGCATCACGCCGTACCACCAGACACCGACCGTGCAGTATTACGCATACAAGACCACCGCAAACCTGTTGTTCGGTTATCGCTACGATGCCGTGCGAAGCGCGGCGTTGGATCTTCCGGCAACGGCGGACGGCGCGGCGTTTTCCGATCAGATCGGGCAAGTCGTGTATGTGTTGTGGGCACGAGCAGTGCAACACGCCAACGAAAATCCGACGACGGTCAACTACACATTCAATGCCGGCATCGCGAGTGGATCGTTGCAAAAACGCGCGTGGGATTATTCGCAGAGCGCCGTCACCACAACGACACCGGCGAATGCGGTAACGCTGGGCGGCGCGGCGATTTTTCTCAGCACCTCGTTTCAGGCGGCGATCACCGATGTGATATTTCGCAACGGTTTTCAGTAGTCGGGTTTGACGAAAATTGATCAATCATGTCGGCTGCAAATCTGCCTCATCGCAATAACGGCTCTGTCGATCGGCGTCCGCTACAATGCGAAACATTTTCCTGCCTGAGTCACTGCGAATGAAACTACGCCACATGCCCGGAATGCGCGTCGCCGTCGCACGGCCGCGTTTGTTCATCTCTATCCTGTGCGGCGTGGCGTTGTGGTTTGTGCTGCCGCCGGCCTGGATACCGCAGCCGGTCACGCGTGGCTTGATCGGCTGGAACGTCGCCGCGCTGCTGTATCTGATCCTCGCGATTTCGATGATGGCGCGCGCGACCACACACCACATGCGCGCGCGTGCCTGTGCGCAGGACGAAGGCGAGTATGTCGTGCTCGCGATCGTTGCGTGTGCGTCGCTGGCAACTCTCTGCGCAATCGCGATCGAACTATCCACCGCCAAGGATCTGCAAGGCTGGATGAAACTCGGCCATATCGGCCTGGCCGGATTGACCGTGCTGACGACGTGGCTGATCAGCCAGACCATGTTCGCGCTGCATTACGCGCACGATTTTTATCGCGGCAAGGGCGAGCAGTACAAGGGCATGGAGTTTCCGGGCACCGATGCGCCGGATTATTTCGATTTTCTCTACGCCGCCTGCATCATCGGCACGTCCGGCCAGACTGCCGATGTGTCGTTCAACACACGAACGATGCGCCGCGTCGGTCTGATCCACAGCGTGCTCGCGTTTTTCTTCAACACGATCCTGCTGGCACTCACGATCAACATCGCGGCCGGATTGCTCTAGCGAATTCGTTTGATCGTTTCGATCAACGCTACGCCCGAAAAATTCGGGCGCATGAGCGAGAGTGAACTGATCCGGCCCTCACTAATCGCCGAGATACGTCTCGATGATCGGTCCCCATACGCGCGAACCGCCGCGCGCGAAAAACAGCTGGTGACCGTCTTCGCCAAAACTGCCGAGTTGCTCGAACTGCACTTCGTCATCGCCGGCGGTGTAGGCGTCGTACATTTCCTGGGCCAATGATGGCCCGAAAAAATGATCGTTCTTCGCGTAGATCCACAACATCGGCGCGGTCGCGGTTTCGCCGTAACGCCGCGCCGCTTCCACGAGCCGTTCGGGTTGGCAAGTCACGTTCGGTGCGCCCTGATAGCCGCCCCGCCCGGCCGCCATGTTGATCACCGTGGCAACGGTCGGATGCGGCATGCTGTTGAACGCTAGCGTGCCCCAGCCGCCAGCGGAATGTCCGACGACAATGATGTCGCTCGCATCGATTTCTTCGATTTTCGGCGCATACGCGACCATCGCACGAATCTGCCGCGCCGTTTCCAGCCCGGCGTGGTAATAGTCGGCGTCATCGCACGTGCCGAAGGTTTCGGTCCATGGCCCACCGGTCGCGCCATAACCGAGTCGGAGCACAAACATCACCGCATAACCTTGGCCGAGAAACCACTGCGCCGTTTCGCTGCTGCAACTGGTCGGAGTCAACGCCGGACGCTGCGAGGCCAGTGCTGGCGAGCCATGGTTGATGATGACCAGCCGGGGCTGGTCGGTATCCTCCGGAATGCAAACGTGACCGCGCATCTGTCGCGTATGACCCTGGGTATCGCTGATCGGAATGGCGATCGGTCGATCTTCACTGTCGGTCTGCGCGGCGCTCACGGTCGCGCTGCCGATGACGGAAAATATCACGCTACTCAGCAGCAAGTTGCGGATTGGAAGCGATCGGCGAAACGACATGGCTGAGACTTCCGGTGAGGTTAATGCAGTCATGGTAGCCGATGTCGGGCTGCAGCAATCACTTCGACTCAGACGATCGCTTCGAGCACGTTGCAGCACAGCGAGCGACTTCAAACCTTTTTCAGAAAACAGGTTTTCAACACCAGTCCCCTGATCTTTTCCGCATTGCCTTCGATGTGTTCTTCATCGTCTTCGACCAGATGGATATTGCGGATCAC
>JANXUW010000476.1 GCA_025351985.1 Pseudolysobacter sp. | reverse complement strand
CAGAACAGCGTTGTGAGTTCCGGCAGCAAGTCGATCAGCTACGCCGACATCGTGCGCAAGGGCAATATCGCACGCAGCTACAGTGCTGATGAATTGAAGGCGATGCCGATCAAGAAAGCCGCCGAGCGCAAGCTGATCGGCACTGCGGCGAAGGCTATCGATATTCCGTCCAAGACCAACGGCACCGCGCGTTATGGCCTCGATGCCGAAGTCGAAGGCATGGTGTTCGCAAGACCGAAATTGCCGCCGACGCGCAACGGCTGCAAGGTTGTTTCGATCGACGATTCCGCCGCCAAAAGTATCAACGGTTACATCAAGAGCATCGCGCTCGAAGATCCATCCGGCACGGTGCCGGGCTGGGTCGTGGTGTTCGCCGATTCTTTCGTTGCCGCGGATCGCGCGGCGGATAAAGTCAAGGTCGTGTGGACGACTGGCGACGCGGCCAAGGTCTCTGAAAAAGACATCCTCGATCACGGCAGAAAACTCATCGACGATCCGAAAGGCGGATCGCTCGTTGTCGCCGACGACGGCGTCGAACAGGCATTTGCCGCCGCGAAATCGAAGCTCGAACAAATCTACACCACGAGCACGGTTTTGCATTTCCAGCTCGAACCGCTCAACGCACTGGCGTTCGAGAAAAACGGCGTCTGGGAAATCCATACCGGCAATCAATGGCAGTCGTTGATCCTGCCGACGCTGGCGAAAGCACTCGGTGTCGGTGAAGATAAAGTGGTGATGCGCACCTACCTGCTCGGTGGCGGTTTCGGGCGTCGCCTGAACGGCGATTACGCCGTGCCGGCAGCGCTCGCATCGAAGGCGATCGGCAAGCCTGTCAAGCTCATTTTCACGCGGCCCGACGATGTGCGTTTCGATTCGCCGCGCTCCGCATCGGTGCAAAAAGTGCGCATGGCGTTCGGTGACGGCGGCAAGGTGATCGGCATGGAGCATCACGCCACCGCCGGCTGGCCGACGCAGGTGATGGTTCCGAGTTTCATGCCGAAGGGCAAGAACGGCGAGCCGTACGATCCGTTCTCGATTTCCGGTGCCGACCACTGGTATTCGGTGGGCGCGCATCGCGTGCGTGCGATCTCGAACGATCTCGCCAATAACACGTTTCGTCCGGGCTGGTTGCGTTCGGTCGGACCGGGCTGGACGAACTGGGCGCTCGAAAGTTTCATGGACGAGGCGGCGCACGCGGCGGGTATCGATCCGGTCAAATTCCGACTGTCGCTGCTCGATGCCAAGGGCAAGAATTCCGGCGATGACAAAAGCGCCGTCGGCGGCGCCGCGCGTCAGGCAAACGTGGTCAAACGCGCCGCGGAAAAAGCCGGGTGGGGCGCAACGCTGCCGAAAGACACCGGGCTTGGTATCGCCACATCGTTCGGTCAGGAACGCGATATGCCGACATGGACCGCCTGCGTCGCGCGCGTCAAGGTCGATCGCAAGACCGGCGTGGTCAAGCTAGAAAAATTGGTCGTCGTGATCGATGCCGGCACGATCGTGCATCCCGACGGCGCATTGGCCCAAGTCGAAGGCGCATCGTTGTGGGGCGCGAGCATGGCGCTGCATGAAGGCACCGAGTTCGTGAACGGCCAAGTCAAGGACACCAACCTCAACAGCTACACGCCGCTGCGCATGCGCGACGTGCCCGAAATGGAAATCGAATTCATCGCCAGCAGCGAATCACCGGTCGGCTTGGGCGAGCCGGCGACGACGGTGGTCGGCCCCGCGATCGGCAACGCGATCTTTGCCGCCGTCGGTGCGCGCCTGCGGCATATTCCGATACGCGCTGATGCGGTTTTGAAAGCCCTTACTTCAGCCTAGCTTTAAGTTGTGCCGAATCCAGCGAATAACATCAACCGACGTTTCCCGGTGCTGAACCGCTTAATCTGGATCAGACAGCACATCTCCGTGCGATGCGATCACCTTCGAGTAAAAAAGCGCACTCGCTTTCGGCGTGCGCTTTTGTGTTTCAAAATCGACATGCACGATGCCGAAGCGTTTTGAATATCCCAGCGACCATTCGAAATTATCCAGCAAGGACCAGACGAAATAACCGCGCAGATCGACGCCGGCATCGATCGCGCTGTGAATCGCACGCAGATGCTTGCGCAGATAATTCACGCGCAACGGATCATCGAGGCGATCGTTCTCGGCGACCGGTGGATCGAAAAATGCCGCACCGTTTTCGGTGACGTACAACGGGATATCGCCGTAACGCTGCTTCACCCACGTCAGCGTATCGGTGAGGCCTTGTGCGTAAACTTCCCAGCCGGTTTCGGTGTAGGTCGCGGACTTCTGTCGGACCGGGCTGGCGCGCAGCGGCCACGAGGCTTCGTCATGGCGCGTGACATTGCGCGTGTAGTAATTCACGCCAAGGAAATCGATCGGCTGCTTGATGAGCTTGTAATCTTCTTCCGGCCATTCCGGCCACGCTTCGCCAAAAATTTCCTTGAGTTCGCCGGGATACGTACCGAACATCGCGGGGTCGAGATACTGGCGATTCATGTACGCTTCGGCGCGTGCAGTGGCCGCGATATCCTGCGGTAAATCCGACGCCGGATATTTCGGTTCGATGTTTACCACGAGGCCGATCTGGTGTTTGCCTTCGGCGCGATACGCTTGTACCGCAGCGCCGTGCGAACGCATCAGATGATGCGTGGCGATCGGTGCCTCGAACCGATTCTTGTGCCCCGGCGCGAGCGCACCGTGCAGATAACCGCCATCGGTGACAACCCACGGTTCGTTCAAGGTCGCCCACAATTTCACGCGGTCGTCGAGCTTGCGGAAAACCACGCTGGCATAGTCGGCAAACCAGCCGGCGATATCCGGATTGAGCCAGCCGCCGCGGTCATCCAGCGCCGCCGGCAAATCCCAGTGATAGAGCGTGACCATCGGCTGGATATTGTTCTTCAGCAGCGTATCCACGAGGCGTTCGTAAAACGCCAGTCCGGCGGCGTTGACCATGCCTTTGCCCTCAGGCAAGACGCGGCTCCAGGCGATGCTGAAGCGATACGCCTGCATGCCGAGTTCGCTCATGAGGGCGACATCGCTTTCCATGCGTCGATAATGATCGCACGCCATTTCGCCGGTATCGCCGTCGCGCACGAGACCGGGCGTATGCACAAAACGTTGCCAGATACTCGGCCCCGCGCCGTCAGCCAGTGGCGAGCCCTCGATCTGATACGCCGACGTGGCGCTGCCCCAGAGGAATTTCGGCGGAAATTGAATGCGTTGCGTCATTGGCAAGCCTGCGTGATGATGGTATTTTTCGACAAATGAAAACGATTACATTGTGAAGATTAACCGAAACTCTTCGCGATTTATAGCGCCTTTCCGGTGCATCCGATTCGGCCCGACAGCAACCCGTGAGTTCGCATGGCAAATGTGCAGCTAGACCAGGTACGCAAGACTTACGAGAACGGCCATGTTGCCGTCGTCGGCGCGACGTTTGAAGTTCAGGACGCCGAATTGCTGGTGCTGGTCGGCCCCTCGGGCTGCGGCAAATCCACGCTGTTGCGCATGATCGCGGGGCTGGAATCGGTCAGCTCCGGCACGTTGTCGATCAACGGCCGCGTGGTCAACGATGTGGCGCCGAAAGATCGCGATATCGCGATGGTGTTCCAGAATTACGCGTTGTATCCGCACATGACCGTGGCGGAAAATCTCGGCTTCGGCTTGAAGCTGCGTGGCGCGAGCAAGGCCGACGCGCGAACGCAGGTCGGCAAGGCGGCGGAGATGCTCGGACTCACCGAAATGCTGCCGCTGCGCCCGCGCGAACTTTCCGGCGGGCAGCGCCAGCGCGTGGCGCTCGGCCGCGCGCTGGTGCGCGATCCCGAAGTATTTTTGCTCGACGAGCCGCTGTCGAATCTCGACGCAAAATTGCGCCTGTCGATGCGCACCGAAATCGCCAAGCTGCATCGCAGTCTCGGTACGACGATGATCTACGTCACCCACGATCAGATCGAGGCGATGACGCTCGGCCATCGCATCGTGGTCATGCGCAACGGCGAGATCCAGCAGATCGATACACCGATGCATCTGTACGACAAACCGGCCAATATGTTCGTCGCGGGTTTTCTCGGCAGCCCGGCGATGAATTTTTTTCGCGGTCGATTAAGCGCCGACGCCGAGCCGCACCTGCAAATGGCGGATGGCGTATTGCCGCTTGGTAGTTTGTCGGTGCAGGGCAGTGCGCTCGCAAAATTCATCGGGCAGGAAATCGTGCTCGGCGTACGCCCGGAGGATCTGCATTTGTGCGCAAACGAAACAGTGCAGGGCAGCGGCAGTTTGCGGGCACAGCTCGAAGTGGTCGAACCGGTC
>JANXUW010000495.1 GCA_025351985.1 Pseudolysobacter sp. | reverse complement strand
CGAACGCGGGTTCCAAACCGTTCTGGAAGACACGTGAGTAATAAACCTTGTCGCCAAGGTTCGAGATACCGGCGAGCAGACGCACGCGCTCGGTCAGGTTGTAGTCGCCGGAAAAATCCACCACGGTGTATTGCGGAATCCTGGCTGGCAGATATCCCGGTTGGCCGAGCACGGCGGCCGTGCCGGTATCGTTGTCCTGCCAGTATTGCGAAGCTATCGACGTTGCGCTGAGGCTGAGTTTGTAGTGCTTGTCCTGCGCCCAGACCACACCGGCGCGGGCGACATAGCGCGGCGCAAACGCGGGCGTGTTGCCTACCAGGCTCGTGCCGTTCGGATTCTTCAATGTGCTGCCGGTGAATTTCGCATTGAGGAAACTCGCATTCGCAAAAAGATTCAGGTGCTGGCCGTCATTGTTGCGATCACCGATGCCGAGCAGGTCATATTCGATCTGGCCTTCGATACCGCGATGGCGCGTATCGCCGGTGTTGACGTTGATGGTGTCGCCGATGGCATCGATCACCTGTGATTCGAGGCGATTCTTGAAATCGATTTCGAACACGCTGATGTCGTAGTAAAACCCTTTCGCTGGCCAGCCATGGATGCCCGCTTCGTAGGTGGTCGATTTGGTCGGATCGGGATCGTTGCTGCCGGGTGCCGTCTTGCCGAATGGACTGCCGATATCGAGATAACGCAGCGGACGAAAACCTTGCGACACGTTGACGTAGGTTTCGTTGCCGTGACCGAAATCATTGCCGAGGCCCAGACCGAATAGCGGCACGCTTTTCGCGTAGTTCTTGTCGATCAACGGAACCGGCGGATTGGCGCCGGTTTTCGACGTGTTCAGGGTTTCGTCGATATCGAGTTTTTCATGCTCGAAACGTACCGACGGCACGATATGAAATTTGCCGAAACGGAAAACGTTTTCGGCGAACACTGCGGCGTAGTCGGTGCTGCGATCCTGGCGCAACGTCGGTGTGCCGCTGTGATCGTACTGATCGACCACCAGATTGGTGCCAAGCCATTTGCGCCATGGACTATCCGATTGATACGCGGTGAAACCCGTGGTGAACGCGTTGCCCTGGCCCCAGTCGTGGCGCAGGCGCGCATCGAGTCCGGTAAAGCGATATTTCTGCGATTCGAGTGTGGTATTCGGCACCGGTTTTGCGGTCAGGCTTTCCGAACGATCCGCCTGATCGTGATAACCGCGCCAGAGTTTTACTTCGAGCTGGGTCTTGTCGTTGAAATGATTTTCGTAGCTGAGCACGGCGAAATCGTGATCGACCCAGCTGCGATTGTCCGGTGTCGTGGTCAGGTTCGGATTGGCGATCCATTGCGTATAACTCATCTTTCCGGCCAGCGCGTTGTCGCTGCGATACGCATGCAGATCGAAGGTCAATTTCTGCGTGTCATCGAGTTTGTAGCCGAGGTGCAGATCGCCGCCGCCGACTTTGTAATCACCGTTGTCGCGCTGGCCATCGGCGCGCCGGTAATTGAAGTCGGCGCGGTATTCCCATTGGCCGCTGCTGCCATCGACTTCGGTGTAATCGGAAAACAGGCCGTGACTGCCGACGACATTCTCGGTGTAGCCGCCGAATTCGCGAGACGGATCGGGGCGGCGCGTGACGTAATTCAATACCGCCGGTTCCGGTCCGTACAGCAGACCGGATCCGGCGCGCAGAAACTGGATCGACTCGATGCTTTGCGGCACCGGAATATAGTAATTGGTCGGGAAGCCGATCCAGTCGCTGACGATCGGTATGCCATCCTGCAGACTCAGGATGTACTCGCCCTCTTGCGGGTTGCCGATGCCGCGATAATTCACGTTCAACTGGCCCGGAGTCTGTTGTTCCGAAACCAGGATGCCCGGAATATGCGCAAACAGGTTACGCAAATTGTTGTCGATGACGGTAGGAATATCGTCGAGTTTTTCGACCGTGCTTTTTTTCGTCACGGTGATCTTGGTGCCGTCGACTTCCGGCAGGAGGTGGGCGCGTTTGGTTTCGATATTCCACATCCACGGCTTGTCCTTGACCTGCACTTCGTTCAGACGCGTGGTGTTATCCGTGGAAGCCGTATCCGCGGCCAGCGGTGTTTCGGCCAATGCCCCGGCGCTGGCAAATGCCAACAGAATACCGACGCTGAGTGCGCTATGACGAAGTCCAGGCATGAAAGATTGTTGCAAATTGATCGACATCAAATTACCTCTCGTAAGGATGTGTGCTGGTTTGGCATCACGCAGTCGGGTTTGTCACAAACGGAATCGAGTCCGTGTGCAATCGACAAGCACGCCTGCGCGTGACCGAGTTTCAAATTCCGTGGAGATAGCAGCCCTGCAACAAAGCCCCCCTGTGCATGGCAAATTAACTTCTTGCTAACCTGCGACGATATTCGCATTGCATCGGGTGGTATTTCATCGGTCATCAGAATGAAACGACATAAGCCTTTTGACCCATTACTTATGGCTATGCGCTGTAGAATCGACCGTCGATGGATGTGACGCGCATAAAAAAGGTGAGCCTTTCGACTCACCTTTTTTTGTTTTCATGCAATGTTTCAAGCTGCTCGAATGACTGGCGCCGGCTTAACTACTCAGCCCGTAAAAGTCATTACCAACGTTGAGCTTGCGAACAAATGCTCAGGCGGAATTGCGTGTGCGGAAATTCGAGCTGCGACCACCGCTCGGCTTTTTCGCGCCGACCGCATGACCACCGCGTGGTGCGGCGGCATGCGGACGACGTGCGTGCGACGCACCCGGTTTACCGTTGTTGCCGGCACGCGGATTCGGACGCGCTACATCGAGACGCAGCGGCTGCATCGGCGTAAAGCCTTCGACATTCACTACTTCGATATCGCGTTTGAGCACACGCTGGATGTCACGCAGCAAACCACCTTCGGCGTGCGAGACCAGCGAAATCGCCAAGCCCTCGGCGCCGGCGCGGCCAGTGCGGCCAATGCGGTGCACATAGTCTTCGGCAACCATCGGCAGATCGTAATTCACCACCACCGGAAGCTGATCGATATCCAGACCGCGCGCGGCGATATCGGTCGCGACGAGTATCGTGGTGCGGCCTGCCTTGAAATCTTTCAGTGCGCGGGTGCGAGCACCCTGGCTCTTGTTGCCGTGGATCGCGTCAGCGCGGAAACCGGCTTCTTCGAGTTGCTGGCACAGACGATCAGCGCCGTGCTTGGTGCGGCTGAACACGAGCGTCTGGCGACGGCTGTCTTCGGCCAGCAGGTGCAGCAGCAGGTCACGCTTCTTCACCGCATCGACTGGATGTACGCGATGGGTGATCGTCGCGACGACGCTGTTGCGCGCAGCGATCTGGATTTCGACTGGATCGCGCATGAACTGCGCGGCAAGTGCCTTGATCGGTTCGGCAAACGTCGCCGAGAACAACAAGGTTTGACGGTTCTGCTTCGGCACGGTCGCGAGGATGCGCTTCAACGCAGGCATGAAGCCCATGTCGAGCATGCGATCGGCTTCGTCGAGCACGAGGATTTCGACGCCCGAGAGATCGGCCGTGCGACGTTCCATATGGTCGAGCAGGCGGCCCGGCGTGGCGACAAGAATATCCACGCCGCGACGCAAGGCCTGCATCTGCGGACCCATGCCGACGCCGCCGAAAATCGCGGCGCTGGTCACGCCGACGTACTTGCCGTAGGCGCGGATGCTGTCATGCACCTGGGCGGCGAGTTCACGGGTTGGGGTCAGGATCAGAGCGCGCACTTTGCGCGAGGCGTTGGCAGGTTTGCGGCCTTCCGGGTAGAGGCGCTCCAGCATCGGCAGCGAGAACGCCGCGGTCTTGCCGGTACCGGTCTGCGCGCCGGCGAAAAGGTCGTGGCCTGCAAGTGCGGCCGGGATGGCTTCGGCCTGGATCGGGGTAGGTTGGGTGTAACCCTGTTCAGTCAGGGCACGGTTGATCGCGGGCGACAGCCCGAAAAGTTCAAAAGACATGGTGAAGCTCCTAAAAAGTAAAACCCGGAGCGTTCCCTTAGAACCGCG
>JANXUW010000470.1 GCA_025351985.1 Pseudolysobacter sp. | reverse complement strand
GCTGAAGCTGCCGTGATTGCCCTGGCCTTGCTGCAGACTGCCATCGGCGACTTCAGCGCCGCAACGCAGTGGCTCGCTACAACCGGTCGAGAAACTGCGGAAGCTGACCACGATACTCGGTCGCGGCGTGCGTGCCGAACCGATCAGGTTGATCGTGCTGAGCGGAATCGTGCCGGGAAAACTGCCCAGTCCGTCATCGACAAATACGCCGCCGATATAATCCTGCGCGAGCAAAGAATTGACGATGATCGGCACCAGCAGTTTGCCTGCCGCGCTGGTCAGATAAATCAGGTCGGACCCACCGCCAGCCGTGATCACCATATCGGGATGATCGGCGCTGCGACCGATCAGGCCATTGCCATGTTTGCCGTGTTTGGCCTTGAACTTGTCGGCGGGTTTGGCGCTGTTACCCGGGATATCGCAGCCTGCCTGGGAGTCGATTGCCGCGCCGTAGGCATCGGGATCGAACAGCGGTAGATCCAGCGCATTGGCCACATCCAGCGCGAGAAAACCGGAGGGCAGGTGGCCGCTCGGGGCGTCGTCGTAACTGCATTTCGCCGCGTGGCTGGTTTCGCTTTGTTTTGAAATCGTTGAAAAGCCATGATCCGAGGTCACGAAAATATTCGTGTTGCGATCCAGTCCTTGCGCCTTCAACGCGGCACGCAATTGCTGCAGGCTGTCATCGGTATTGCGGATAGCCGCGAGCGAGGTCGAGCCATTGATGCCCGGCACCATGCCATAACGGCTATCGAGCTGGTTGTGCTGTGTGGTGTCGGGGTCACGCGCCCAGAACACCATCACGAACGGCTTGCCGCGCTGCTTGAACGCTGGCAGTACGACACGCGAAGTGACATCGACCAGATATTGCTGTTGCGCGACGTTGGGTTTGTCTGCTGCGGGCGGTGTCTGGCCGAGCCCTGCAGCCTGCAATGCGCGCTGCATTTCCTGATTCAGCGGAATGCCCTCGGCGGTTCCGGTTTTGTCGTTGACCAGTCCGCTCTTATCGTCGATCAGGATGGTTTGCTCGCCGTCGCGCGCGGTGTGATCCATGATCAGCGTCGGCCCTAGCTTGCCGATTGCGGCGGTGCTAAAGCCGTGCGCTCGCGCCGCGGCCAGCAGGGTTATCTCGTCGAGGTAATCGCCATCGAAATGTTTGTCGAGATCGCCGAGCACGGCATTCTCTTCGACGAACGGCGTGACACTGCTTTCGCCGTTGGCGTAAGTCGCGGCAAATCCGGTGTAGAGCGTGTTCTGAAAGTCACCGGTATCGCCCAGATAATGTCCGGTCGCGATGGCCGATGCGTTGGCGGTGGTCACGGTCGGAAAGATCGAATGGCTGTTCGGAAAAGCCACGCCTTCATTGCGCAGCGCGTGCATGGTCGGCGCGTTTTTCGCATCAACCATCGCACCGCGCAAACCATCGGCAACAAAAATGATGACGCTGTTCGGAGTGTTCTCGCGCGCCGTCGCGGCGTGGAGAAAACTCAGGCTCAGGAGTGCGCTGGCGAAAATTTTGCTGGATCGGGTCATGGTTTCAGTCATATCAGGATTCCGGATCGGCATTGCTATCATGTCAATGTTGCGGTTTGATGGATTCCGCGACAGCACGTCGTATAGGTGGGAGCGAAGTATGCCTGAACAGGAATTGCTGGAAATAACCGCGCGGCTGGGGTTGGCGGTGGTGATCGGGGCGGTGATCGGCATCAATCGCGATCTGCACGATAAGCCGGCAGGCTTGCGCACGCACGCGTTGGTCGCACTCGGCGCGGCGATGCTGGTAATGCTGTTCGGGCGCATGATCGCCGGCGCCGATGCGGATATCGCAGCGACCAGCCGCGTCGCGCAGGGCGTCATAACGGGAGTAGGTTTTCTTGGCGCGGGAGTGATCCTGCACGGAGCACGTGCGCATCGTGTGCATGGGCTAACGACGGCAGCGGCAATCTGGACGACCGCGGTATTCGGCATGGTTTGTGGCAGCGGACGTTTCGCGTTGGCGCTGATTGCCTTCGCTTTGGTGCTGTTGATACTGGTGTTTGGTGGTCCGCTGGAGCGCTTGATTCACCGACGTTTGCGCACACCGAAAACCGAACCCGTGCCGATGTCACTCGACGACCACTGAATCGGTTTTGTATTGACGGGCTTGCGTTGCAGCGAAAGCGATCTATCAGTCGATGACGTGATAAAAATTATGTTCGCCGATCGTCGCCAGCGGCGCGCCGTGCACCCACGAGGGAATCATCGACGAGGCCAGCAAGAAATGATCGGCCTTGGGCACGATCGCAACGCGCCATTGCTCGGGTAGCCACCACATCGCGATCGATGCTCCCGAC
>JANXUW010000466.1 GCA_025351985.1 Pseudolysobacter sp. | reverse complement strand
TGCCGGCATCCGATTCGGCGTTGCCCTCGGCCAATGCTGTGGCGGCAGCGTTGCCGGAAAGTGCGCGCGAGCGCCTGGCCCGGGTTATCACGCGTTATCTGCCGGCATCGATCAAGATCACCGATATCGCATTGTGGAAACAAGGCGGACGCCTCGAAGGCATCGCGCCAGATGCCGCCACGGCACGCGATGTCGTGCGTCTGCTCACCAATTCGGGTGAGTTCACCTACGTCAGCGGCGGCGGCGGGATACCGCGCGATGGCGGTCAAGCGTTCTCCACGCAACTGAACTTTTCGTGCAATGCACCCGGCGAACCCAGCACCTGCCCGGCGGGCGATCCGGCCGCAGCGGGCGCCTACAGCGAGGCCCAAGTTAGCGATGCGCTTATCGCGTTGCTCGGTCCGTCCGTGACCGTGCGCAGCGTGCGCCTCAACGGCGACACGATCGTGTTGAAGGCCGTTGCACCGAATGAAGCCGAAGCCCGCGCAGCGCTTGATCGTTTGCGGCCCCACACAGAATTTTTCCGTCTGTCGATCTCGGGCTACGGGCCATCGCGCAGCGGATCGCCCAGCGATATCGATGCCACGCTGAAGCTGATCTGCACCGTTCCGCCGAAGCCTGATGGCGTTTGCACGCCGCGAACCGCGGCAACGCCTTGAGCGACTTCAATCTCGAAGTAAATGCGTGTTCGAATTGGCCAACAGCAGTTTCATGGGCGAACCGCCCAAGCAGAAGTCAGAGCGCAGTTTTCGCCATGCGCGAAACCGAAAAATGCACTCTGACTCCGGTTGTTTTTTTCGTTATTTGCGCGCCGCAATAATCTCGCTGAGGTAATCCGGCGTGCCGTCGAAGCGCACGAGATGCGGATACAACAAGCCATCGTGATAATCGAGCGCGACCGTGCGAAAGCCGCCCTGATATTTGAGCAACAGCTGGATCGGTGTGGTGCCGCCTTTCGCTGCCGTGATCGCATCCTTGAGCAGATCGGTCGTGAAAGTCTGGCCGTTGACCGCGATCAACGTCGCGCCGGTACTGATGCCGGCCTTGAACGCCGGTCCGTTCCAGCGCACATCGTTAACTTCACCCTTGTCGTTCAAGGTCAGGCCGATCGACCACGCGAAGTTGTACAGGTGTCGGGCCGATTCGTGGCGACTGTCGTATTGTTTCTCGAAGGCGCTTTGTTGATCGGTGTAGACGAGTTTCCAGCCGGTCGCAGCGAGGCCGTCCTGTAGCGGTGGATCGAGCGTGGCAACGCGCGCATGCAGGAAACTCGCCCAATCAAACGCGGCGACGCCGTTCAATGCGGCCACGACGTCGTCGAAGGTATAGGTCTTGACCACGTAACTGCCGTTGTCGACGCCGAAGAATGCGTGCGCAAAATCGTCCAGCGATTTGTGATTGTGGCTCAGCGCGCGCAGCTTGGCATCGACATCGAGCCACATCATCTGGCCGCCGCTGTAATACTCCTCGCTCATCTGCCAGCTGCGATACGACAAGCCGCGGCGATGCGCGGCGGTCGCGTCGTTGGTGGTGTCTTCCAGCGTGCGCCACTGCAGGCCGGGGCGGTTGCGCTCGTAGTTGGCCGCCGTCATCGCCAGTGCATCGCGAAACTGCTGCGGTGTCCACAGACCGGCGCGTGCGGTCAGCACATAACCCCAGTATTGCGTCTGGCCTTCGTAAACCCACAACAACGAATCGCCCATCGGCACGTTGAAATTGGGCGTCGACAGATCGGCGCCGCGGCGGAACTTGCCGTTCCACGAATGCGTGTATTCGTGCGGCAGCAGATCGCGGCCCGGTGCGTTGTCGCTCCACGCGGTGAAGTAGTCGGCCTCCATTCCGTTCTCGCTCGATTGATGATGTTCGGTGCCGTTGCCGCCAAGCACGTTCGACAACGAGAACAGGAAATCGTAATGGTCGTAATGGTGCGAGCCGAACAGTTTCACTGCCTGCGTCACGAGCGCGCGATGTGCGTTGAGTTGCTCCGGCGATATTTCGAGGAATTTCGGCACGTCGGCGACGATGTCCAGATGCACGGGCGCGCCACCGGTCGGCGTGAGATCGACGCGCTTGAAATATTGACCGGCGTAGATTGGCGAATCCACCAGGTTGTCGAAAGTGACTGGCTTGAATGTGATCGTATCGCCGGATTGCGATGTGGTCTCAAGCGCCGTGCCGAGCTGCCAGCCATGCGCCAGCGTCACGCTCGGCGCGAAGGTGATGCCGCGCGAAAAATAACCGGCCGGATACAAAGACATCGAACTCCATTCCATGTCCATCATGCGATCGGTGATCTGGAAACCGTCGTCACGACTCGACAGATACTGGAAATCCGCGTCGATCGACGAGACGCCCGCCGGCACGTCGAGATGGAATGCGTAGACGTTGTATTCGTCGCGTTTCCACGGCAACGTCTTGCCGCCAGCGCTGAGCGTGATGCCGGCG
>JANXUW010000405.1 GCA_025351985.1 Pseudolysobacter sp. | reverse complement strand
CCATCCGTGGAGAGGTACATGCCGATATCGGTGCCCGCCCAGAGCTGATTGGCAAATACCGGATCAAACGCCAGCGCGTTGACCGGCACATCCGGCAAGCCATTCGATGCATCGGCCCACGTGCTGCCGCCGTCATTTGACACACGCACATTGTGTGCCGGCACCGAGCCGGTGAAGCCTGCACGTGCCTGAAACACGATGTTCGGATTGCGCGGATTGGCAATGATTTTCGATACGTATTGCGCAATCGGCGATGGCGTGGTGTCGGTGTCGACGAAAGTCGCGCCGCCGTCACCGGAGCGCCAGACGTGCCCATTACTGGTGCCGACAAGAATGCTGTTGGCGTTCAGCGTAGGGACAATGTTCGCCACCGTTTCAATCGTACTGATGGCACCACCGGCAGCCGCGGGTGGAATCGCCGCACCGAGACCACCGCCTGCATTCAGCGCCGTAAAAACGGTACTCGTGGCGGTAGCTGCCTGCGCATTGACGAAAAAGTTCGGCGCGATGTAAAGGTGGTCCGTACCAAAATACAGCGTGTCATGTACGCCGCGATCCAGATGCATCGGCGCATAGAACAATACCGGGTCCGCAGCGCCGATACCGTTATTGATGCCGCCATCCGGGCACGCCCCAACGAACGCCTGGTAATCATTCGGCACCGACGCCGGGCCGTTGCTGGCAACCGTGGCACCGATCAGGTTATTGCTTTGATTGTAGTAAGTGTGAGCGACCTGGCTGGGGGTAACTTGATCGATCAGCGCGAAACCACCATCACCGTCATCGCTGTGCGCCCAGGTATTGTTGCTGGCACCGAGGAAACTGTTGGTACCGTTATCCTGCGTACCGCCATAGGCTTGATTCGGATCAGTGGGATGCAGATCGCACTGCTCGAACTGGGTCAACTGCAGATTGCTGTTCGCGCTGATCCAGTGATCACCATTGTCATTTGAATGAAAAACGCCGCCGTCGTTGCCTACCCAATATTATTGGGTTGGCCGGGCCAGGAAGTGATGGCATGCATGTCCGCATGCAAGGCGGAATTGCCATCCACCGCCACCATGTGATCCTGGAATGTTGTGGCGCCATCGGTGGAACGCATGAACGAGCTGGGTACACTGCCCGACGAACCCGCGCCACCGGTGAATACCGTGGTTGGCGATTCGGGCGCCGCGTACACCGGCATGTCATACCAGCATTGGCTTTGGCAGAAACCATTGGCCCCCGCCTTGTTTGCCCACGTTGTGCCGCCGTCGGTCGATACGTATATGGTGCCGGAGGGAAGCGTTCCGACGCCGAGATAAATCACGCTGACGCCGCCACTGGTCACAATCGAAAGCGAGGTGCGCGTCAATCCGCCCACGCCGGCGCTACTGATCGCCGGCAGGCCGGTGGCAACACCATCCACTGCGGCCCATGTGACGCCGTTGTCGGTGGATTTGAGCAACGCGCCGCCGCCACTAGTGCTGACCAAGGTCATGCCAGCCCACCACGTTGTTGGCGTGATTGGATCTTGCAGGATGCGCGAGACGCGCCGTTGCGCCAAAGACGAAGAGGAAATCGTCCAGGTCACACCACCGTCGTTGGAGCTATAGATGGCTCGAACCGGCAGCGTAAGTGCCAACACCCCGCCGACACCAAATATGCCGCTGGATGAACCAGCAATCACATGGTTGGGATTGGTACTATCCACCGCGATAGTCGCAACACCACGATTGGCAAATTGGGCCTGACCATACGGGCCTTGCCAGGTATGGCCGGAATCGGTGGATTTGTAGATGCCGACACCGGCGTAAGAATCGCCACTGAGATTGCTCTCGCCGGTGCCGAGATAAAGCGTCGCCTAGTTCAGTGCATGCGCACCAGGTGCGCGGGCAATACTGCCGACGGCGAGTGAACCCAGATAATCAGTCAACGGCACCCAGGAAACGCCGTTGTTCAAGGTGCGCCACAAACCACCCTGGGCACCACCGGCGTAAACGGCATTGTCGATGGAATCAATCAGCAACGATGAGACACGCCCAGCGACCGGGCTGCGCGAATTGTCGCTGGCACTGGTCGGCGTCTAGCCCAAAGCGATGGGCGCCGGGCCGATCGGCTGCCAAACTTCGAAGTGGTTTTGGTTCGACAGCGATGCTGCAGGTGAACGCCGCAAGTTGGCGATGGCCAGCTCGAAATTTTGATACGCCTGATAACGTGCGCTGGCAGAATCGAAGGTCGAGTCGTAAGGATTGATACGACGGATTGCATAATAATTGTCGCGCGATGCGGCAACGTCATCCGCCTCGCGCTCCAGATCAGGCAAAGCGGCGGCTTGAGTCAACGAACTCATCGCCATCGTGGCCGTCATTACCAATAAAATCGTTGTGTTGCGATGCGCTATCACAGCCTAACCTCCCAGTCCGCTTAGTGGATGGCACTAAGACCTTGTGCTTAATGCCAGCGACGCAGACTAAGCCTTTAGGATGAAAAAATATACACCAAAAGATTGAAGAAATTTCAGGTCATGAGCCTTCTGTCGCAACCCGATACGTTTACTTCAATCACACCGCCACGCTGCCTGAATGCACTTGCCGCCCGATGATTATTTGAGGCTGGAGTCGAAGCAATCGGTGCAAACAAGCTGCCGCGATCTAGGGCTAGGTACCAAATCCGTCAGCGAAAATTCGGTCGTCGTCGCCACTGATCGAGAACGTGAGATTGTATTGCGGCGTACCGCTGATGATATCGGTGCCGATGCGCAGCCAGTCCGGGGCGAGATTAGCGTTACGGATCCATGCCTGCTGATCGCTGGCGAATGGTGTACCTGGTGCAACGATCGGTTTCGCGGCCGACAGCCAATAGAAATTGCCGCTGCTTAGTCTGACTTTGGGTACGAAAAAATAATGCCCTACCGACAGCACGATCGGTGTGGCAAAAGTGATACCGAATGTCCCCTCCTCACCCGCGACCGCACCTTCCCCGCCGGTCGTCTGGTTGGGAAAGGGATTGATGCCATTGAGCACGGAATTGCTGGCGACGAAACTGGGATTTACGACGCTGAATGTAAAACTGAGCGAGCTGTTGGCGCTGTCGCGCGATGCGAAATTGATATCCGATGGCGAGTTGACTCGTGTCGGCACATGTCCAGCCGGTGGATTGGTCGAGTCGAGTGGAAATACCCGATAGATTTCGACAACCACCTCGCTGATGCTGCCTGCGGACGCCGCACTCGGCAGCAAGCCGGTGAACGTAGCGCTTTTCACGGTCGTCTGCAGCGGCAGTACAAAATCGTCCGCTGCATCGATCGCAAGAAACCCCGCCGACGGCGCTCTTGATCCGGCAGCGATCTGAGCATTCGGGTTTCCCGTGCTGAAAACAAACGGCACTGCTTGCGCGGGGCTGCACAACGCCGTCCACAATCCGATCCAGATCCAATTGCGTTTCATGCGATACCTCTACAAACGAACCGCGTTATGCGTCGTCCGACTTGGATTAGTTGACGGGGATGTCAAAGCCGTCGCGAAAAATGACGAGCGTGTCGGTATCGCTTGCGCTGTTGTTGCCA
>JANXUW010000460.1 GCA_025351985.1 Pseudolysobacter sp. | reverse complement strand
GTTTTTCCAGATCCCCCGAAAGTTTTTCGCGCGAGTACTGGTCGTTCTTCGAGTACCACGATGTCCAGTCGGTCGTGCCGGACTCGAATTCGTCGCGAATCGTGCCGTCGTCGAAGGTATGGTTGCCGACGATGTTGATGTGCTTGATCGCCGCGGCCTTGCCCTCGGCAATATTGATATTGAGCTCGACGCGGTTGCGATCGAGATTGAGGATCTTCGGCTTGATCGTGACGTTGTACTTGCCGCGATTATTGTATTGACGCACCAGCTCTTGGGTAACGCGATCGAGTTGCAGCCGATCGAACGGTTCACCTTCGGTCAGGCCGATGTCCTTGAGGCCTTTCATCAAGTCTTCTTCCTTGATGTCCTTGTTGCCCTTGATCAGGATTTTCGCGATCGCCGGACGCTCCTGCACCGTGATCACAAGGATGTTGCCTTGGCGATTCAGTTGCACATCGTTGAAAAAACCGGTCTTGTACAGGGCGCGAATGGCCTGGCCGGCGCGCTCTTGGGTCAGCTTGTCGCCTTTTTCGACTGGCAGATAACTGAACACCGTACCGGCGTTGATGCGCTGCAGACCATCGATGCGGATATCGGAGACGACGAACGTCTCCAGCGCATAGGTATTGGCTGACAGGCAGGCGAGCAAAACAAGGGCGGCGATACGCTTCATCGTCACTATCCAGACAGGGGGCTTGAGCCCGCCGTGCATCATGCACTGCGGACCATGGTTTGTTTAGGGGCAGCGTCGGTCGCTACGAGACCTGGCGCAGAATATCGTTGTAAAAAGCCAAACTCATCAAGCCGGCGAGCAACATCATGCCGGCATATTGCCCGGCAATCATCACCCGCTCGCTTACCGGGCTGCCTTTGACCAGCTCGATAAGGTAATACAGAAGATGGCCTCCGTCCAAGACCGGAATCGGCAGCAGGTTCATTATCGCCAGACTCAGCGAGATCAACGCGAGGAAACTCAGGAAGCTGGCCAGCCCGAGATGAGCGGATTCGCCGGCGTATTGCGCGATGCTGATCGGGCCAGAAATGTTCTTCGCCGAGGCGCGGCCAGTGACCAGCAAACCGAGCATATCGACGGTGCTGCGCGTCATGCGCCAGGTTTCGCCAAATGCTGCCGGAATGGCGCGCAGCGGATCGTAGCGCAAAAGCGCATCGTGGCTGTCGGTGGGTGCGATGCCGATCTGGAAATTCGCCTCGCCCTTGGCGTCCTTGCCGGCAGCTGCCGTCACGGTCAATACGCCGGTCTGCTGCCCGCGCAGATAATGCACGTTGAGCTGCGGATTGCGTTTGGCCTGCGCCTGGATGGCGTCGTATAGCGTCTCGAAATTGGCGATTGCCGTATCGTTGATCCCGGTAATGGTATCGCCGACCTGCAGTCCGGCGAGCGCGGCTGGTCGGTCTGCGGGCAAGGCGCCGATTTGTGCCGACGGCACCGGACGCTTCGGCGTAATGCCGATCAATTCGAGCAGCTTTTCTTCATTGATACTGGCGGGCAACTGGCTCAGCGCCAAGGTGGTTTCGCGTTCTGCGCCAGCGCTGTCGCGCAACTGCAGTTTAACGTCACGGTGTTTGAGAGCGGCCGGAATGAGGTCGGTAAACGCACTGGTCCAGTTGTCGCTGCTCTCGCCATTGATCGACAGGATGCGATCACCTTCGTGAATACCCGCCGCGGCGGCGAGCGCGGTCGGCTGGCCCATGATCGGCAGATAATCGGCGCGCCCGACCACAAACATCAGCCAGAACGCCGCCACGGTAAAAATCAGGTTGAACACCGGCCCAGCCGCCGTGATTGCCATGCGCGCCCAGACCGGCTTGCGATTGAACGCGCCTTTCAGGCTTTCCGGGCCGACCACGCCTTCAACTTCGCGCTCGTCGAGCATCTTGACGTAGCCGCCGAGCGGAATCGCTGCGATCACAAACTCGGTGCCACGTCGATCGAAGCGCGAAAACAGCGCCGGGCCGAAACCGACGGAGAATTTCAAAACCTTGACGCCGCACCAGCGCGCGATGATGAAATGGCCGAACTCGTGGAACGTGACCAGCAACCCGAGGGTCACGATCATCCACCAGACGTTGCCCAGAATTTGAGTCATGGCATCGAACTCAACAGAAAGAAGTGCGCATGATACGTTGTGCATGCTGGCGCGCAGTTAAATCAACGTAAACCAGTTGCTCCAGGTTGACCAGCGTTTCGCTTGGCAACGCATCGAGCGTGGCCTCGATCAGCTCGGCGATGGCCAGGAACGGCAGGCTGCCTTGCAAAAACGCCGCAACCGCGACTTCATTCGCTGCGTTGAGAATGGCCGATGCGGTGCCGCCGGCCTGCAACGCGCGATACGCCAGGCCGAGGCAGCGGAACGTATCGAGATCGGCGGCTTCGAAATCCAGCCGCGCCAGCGCGAGCAAATCCAGCGGCGCGACACCGGCATCGACGCGCCCGGGCCACGCCAGCGCATACGCCAGCGCGGTGCGCATGTCGGGATTGCCGAGCTGCGCGAGCACCGAACCGTCGTTATATTCGACCAGCGAATGAATCACGCTTTGCGGATGCACCACCACTTCGATCTGCGCCGCACTCGCGCCGAACAGCCAGTGCGCCTCGATCACTTCGAGGCCCTTGTTCATCAGCGTGGCGGAATCCACCGAGATCTTGCGGCCCATGCGCCAATTCGGATGTGCACACGCCTGATCGGGCGTGATCGCGGTCAGTTCGTGGCGCTTCTTGCCGCGGAACGGGCCGCCCGAAGCCGTGAGTAAAATACGCCGCACGCCGGCACGGGCGAGATCGGGACGTCCTCCCGGCAGGCACTGGAAAATGGCATTGTGTTCGGAATCCACCGGCAGCAAGTCGCCGCCACCGATGCGCAACGCATCAAGCAGCAGTGGGCCGGCCATGACGATCGCTTCCTTGTTCGCCAGCAGCACGCGTTTGCCGCCGCGAGCCGCCGCGAGTGTGGATTCCAAACCGGCGGCGCCGACGATTGCGGCGAGTACGGTGTCGCAATATTCGCCCGCTGCCGCTTCGATGAGTGCGGCGGCGCCCGAGCTGATACGCGTGCTCAAGCCGGCAGTCGCGATGCGCTCGCGCAATACCGTTTCGAGGCTGGCATCGGCAATTACCGCCAGCTCCGGCTCGAAACGCCGGCACAGTTCGGCGAGCTCGTTGACCTGCGTATTGGCAGTCAGCACGCTCGCGCGAAAACGTTGCGGGTGACGCGCGATCACATCGAGCGCGGCGCTGCCGATCGAACCGGTGGCGCCCATGACCGCGATG
>JANXUW010000400.1 GCA_025351985.1 Pseudolysobacter sp. | reverse complement strand
ATCGGGCACATCGCCGAATTGCTCCAGCGAGATTTCACTGATGCCCTGGAAAAACGTGGTGAAGGCACGATCGTAGCGGTCGTAGCGCGTTTCGTCCTTGATCAGGCAGGTACGTGCGAGCAGGTAAAACTCGTCCAGCGACAACGCCGCGAGGCCGGCCTGCAAGGCTTCGAGCAGCGCGAGGAATTCGGTCACGCTCGGCTGCAGACCGGCGGCACGCAAGGTGTAGAAAAAACGCGTCAACATGAATGCTTTTGTCCTGCCTGCTGATCTGCTCTGCGTGTTCCGATGCAACGCTCAGCCGTGATTCGCCGTCCTGGGCTTGAGCGATGGATGGCTATCTACGTAAGGTATCGTACAATGCACCGCAGCTGAATCGGTGTCTCCTGCCTTCACGTCTTGCTAAACTACTACGCAGCACACTATTTTCACAGCATAACGACAGCACCGGACACTGGCGAGTCTCGCGCCAGCGGCCCCGGTTTTCTCAAGGACATCATCATGCGCAAGCCACTTGTTCCACTCCTGATCGCCGGTATCGCACTGGCCGGATGCAATTCGTCGCCACAGTCGGACGCACCGTCGAAGAATGCCGTGCGCGCCGTTCCGGCTGTCAGCAGCATTACCGGCACGGTGAACTACAAGCAGAAGATTCCGCTTTCCGCAGATGCGCGACTTGACATATCGCTGGTGGATGTCAATCAGCAGTCGGTGGTCGTTGCGCAAAAAACCTTCGCGCCGATCTCCGCCGTGCCGGCGAGTTTCGAGCTGCCGATCGATGTATCGAAAATCGTGCCGAAGGACATCTACGTGATCAAGGCCGTGCTGCTGGACGGCGAACGCCGTTTTGTGCCGGCACTCGAATATCCGGTGTTGACCAAGGGTGGCCCGATCAAGATCGATATCCTGCTCAATCCGGAAAGCACCGCCAGCGAAAAACTCAATGACGATTTCCGCAAGCTGGAAAACAATATCGGCGCAATGATCCGCATCACCGGTTCGCGCGAAACGGCCGATTACAACCTCGGCTGGGATGCGTTCTACTCGAACAACGATTTGCGCTTCCTGCGCGAAACGGTGGATATCGGTGAGAAGGGTCGCACCAGCTCGCGTTACGCTTTCAACAACGGCAAGGTGTGGATGGTGGTGAAACAGGACTTTGCGGAAAACGGCAAGAGCCCGAGCTTGACCACGCGCGTCGGTTGGAACGATGCCGGTGAGCTCATCCTCAAGGAAAAAGGCAACGACGAAGCTACGCCGGATGACGCCAAGGCGCTGACCGCCGCCGCCAATGCTGCCGCCGCGACGGCGAATGCGCGCAAGGCCGCTTCCACCAAGCACTAAAAAGAAAACCAGCGGCAGTCCACCGGGACTGCCGCAACTCGCGGGCGTCAGAACTAGCCGCCGCGGCGCGACATGAACGCGATCTTCTCGAACAGCTGCACGTCCGCCTCGTTTTTCAGCAACGCGCCATACAGCGGCGGAATACTCTTCTTGCTGTTTTTCTCGCGCAACACCTCGATCGAAATATCCTCGGCCAGCAGCAACTTGAGCCAGTCGAGCAATTCCGAAGTGGAAGGTTTTTTCTTCAGCGCCGGCTGCTCGCGCAAGGCAAGGAACGACGTCAGCGCCTCATGCAGCAATTCGCGTTTCAAGCCCGGGAAATGCACCTCGACGATGCGCGTCAATGTTTCCACGTCCGGAAAGCGGATGTAGTGGAAAAAACAGCGGCGCAGGAATGCATCCGGTAATTCCTTCTCGTTGTTGCTGGTGATGATCACGACCGGGCGATGCACGGCGCGGATGGTCTGGCGCGTTTCGTAAACGTAGAAATCCATACGATCGAGTTCGCGCAGCAGATCGTTCGGAAACTCGATATCGGCCTTGTCGATTTCATCGATCAGCAATACCGCGCGCTGCTCGCTGGTGAATGCTTCCCAGAGTTTTCCGGGCACGATGTAGTTGCCGATATCCTGCACCTTGGCGTCGCCGAGTTGCGAATCGCGCAGCCGCGACACCGCATCGTATTCGTACAGGCCGTGCTGCGCCTTGGTGGTCGATTTGATATGCCATTCGATCAGCGGCGCACCGAGTGACAGCGCCACTTGTTCGGCCAGCAGGGTTTTGCCGGTACCCGGTTCGCCCTTGATCAGCAGCGGCCGTTGCAACGTGATCGCGGCATTCACCGCGAGCTTGAGCTCGTCGGTGGCGACATAAGCAGGTGTGCCTTCGAAACGCATGGTGATTTCCCGAGTGGATCAAGACGGAGATGTTGCCAGGGATTGCGAATATACCTTGATCGGAAATGTTTGGCCGTCTACGGCCAGCTCGTGGCGTGCTGTTGAAAATCGGCTGATTCACTCCGCTACGATCAAGGTTTTTCAATCCTGGTGTGATCAAACAGCGGCGCCTCGGCGCCGTGCCCGCGATTCTGATCTTCGAGCACACGCACGGTGTAGTCATAGCCGGCCTGGATCGCCTGCTTGTAAGCGCGCCAGTTCAGCAGCTCGATATTTTGCAGCGGCGGCGCCAGCAACAGACTGGTCTGCGCGCGGCGCTCGATGCTCGCGACCTCGGAATTGACCATGCCCGAGCGCAGCAGGATGCTGAAGATAAACGGCCGCTGATGCAATTTGCGCTCGATGAACAATCGCCACCACGACGGCGATGCGTATTCCTCGACCTTCGCATGCAGGATATCGTCGGCGCCGATATCCACCGCGATCACTTCACCCACGCCCTGCGCGCGCATCACATCGACCGGCAGATTGTTGATCACCGCACCATCGACGAACACTTCGCCATGATGCAGCACCGGCGGCAGGATGCCCGGAATCGCACTAGACGCACGCAGCCACAACCACAGCGGACCGTGTCGCCGCACATCGATCTTGCCACTCGTGAGATTCGCCGAAACGCAGAAATACGGCAGCACCAGATCGGCGATGTCGCGCCGTCCGAACGCCTCGCGCAGCAGGTGCGCCGTTCGTCGTCCCGTCACCATCGCGATCCACGGAAACGTGTAGTCGCGCAGCGGTTTGCCATCGACGAACGCGCGTTTGTAGACGGCGATCATTTCATCGGTATCCCAGTCAGCGGCGATGCCGGCGCCGATGATCGCGCCGATGCTGGTGCCGCCGACGCGATCGATCGTGATGCCGGCTTCGCGCAACGCCTTGATCACGCCGATGTGCGCAAATCCGCGCGCGCCGCCACCCGACAGCACGAGGCCGATGCCGCGCCCGGCCAGCAGGCGCGCCACGCGCGCGGTGTCGGCGCGACGGCGCACGTGATGATGCTGCGCGTTCGGCGCCACATCCAACCAGCGCTGTGCCGCGCCGAACAACAAACTTTCGTTGTGCAGCAAAATCAGGTGGCGCGGTCGATGCAGCGCCTGCTCGGCATCCTCGCACGCACCTTCCGGCCACGCGCTGGCGGCACTCGCGGCATTTGCCAGCAGCAACAGGCAATCGGCCTGGCGCACGCACAACGCACGCCATTCGTCGGAGGTCGCATCGGCCAGATAAATCACATACTGCACGCGCGATTCGAGCGCGCTGAACCACTCGCTGAGCTGATGCCGCGCCTGCGCTGCATCGACTACCGCGCACGCGCCGAAACCGCTCAGCGCGCTGCGCAATTCCTCGGCGAATGTGCGCGCATCGACACCCGCATCGTGCGGCAACAACGCAAACGTGCGTGGCGCGGAAAGCTGGTGCGTGCGATGC
>JANXUW010000386.1 GCA_025351985.1 Pseudolysobacter sp. | reverse complement strand
ATTCTCCAGAGGTTTGATGGAATTCGGCACTATCCGCGCGCCGAGACTTTGCATCAGCGCTTGCACCACGGGATCGGCGCTCATGCCGGTTTCGGCCGCCTGTTGTTGCGCCGACTTGGCGCGCGCGGATTGGTCGGCTGGCGTTTCGATATGATCGCCGGCGCGTTCGATGCGGATCTTGATCGTGGTACCCAGCGCTGCCGACAATTTTTGTTCGATCAGTGTCACCAATGTGGGCGAATTCAAATGCTGATGCGCGGCCTTCAACGCCAGTCGCAAGATATCGCCTTCAAGGCCAAGCATTGCTGCATGCTGCGCAAGTTGTCCGGCCGGGCCACGTAATCCGGCGCTCTCGATCAACGCCGGCCAATCGTTGGCAGTGAGATCCGCCAAGGCGATGCTCGGTGCCACCGTTGTCGCAACGACAGCGCCGGGCGGCGCAGTTGCGGCAGCGGTTTCGTAGCTTGCCGCGCGCGAATTTTCGGCAACACCGCCAGCCCGTTGTGGAGGGACTGTGGCCGATTCAAAACGATTCGCCGCCATGGCGGCTGTCGATGATGCATCGACATGATTCGCGGCAATCGTGCGCGGTGGCGCAGCCTCAGCAACGGTCTTTATCGCGGGCGGCAGCACCGGCGCGCGCGGCGCAGTTATTGAAGGCCCCGGTGCCGCGGCAGCTGTCGCCGGCTTGAACGCGAGCATGCGCAACAACGCCATTTCAAACCCCGCGCGCGCGGTCGGCGCGAGCGGCAGATCACGGCGACCGTTGATCGCCAGTTGGTAAAACAACTGCACTTCTTCGGCGCTGATCGCACCGGCAAGCGCATCGAACTCGGGCACAGCTTCGGTATCGGCTTCGACGTACTCCGGCACGAGCTGCTTGAGCTGGATACGATGCAATGCGCCAGCCAGTTCATCCAGCACGATGCCGAAATCGGGCGAAAATTCGGCAAGTCGATTCACCTCGGCCAGCAGCGCATTACCGTCGGCGGCCTGAATCGCGCGCAACAAGCCGAGCACTTCGCCACTCTCCAGCGTGCCGAGCATCGCGCGCACTTCGCTCGCGCGCACCGCGCCGCCGCCATAGGCGATGGTTTGATCGAGCAGCGACAGGCCATCACGCAAACTGCCGTCCGCCGCGCGTGCGAGTTCGCTCAGCGCGGCGGGTTCGTAGGCAATTTTTTCCGCATCCAGAATCAGGCGCATCTGACCGGAAATCTGTTCCGGCAACAGACGCTGGAGATTGAACTTGAGGCAGCGCGACAAGACCGTCACCGGCAGTTTCTGCGGATCGGTGGTGGCCAGCAAAAACTTGACGTGCGCCGGTGGCTCTTCGAGGGTCTTGAGCAAGGCGTTGAACGCCGACTTCGACAACATGTGCACTTCGTCGATCAGGTAGACCTTGAAGCGTCCGCGCGATGCCGAATACTGCGCGTTTTCGATCAGCTCGCGCACGTTGTCGACGCCAGTATTGCTGGCCGCATCGATTTCGAGCAGATCGATGAAACGGCCCGCATCGATATCGATACACGCCGAACACTCACCGCACGGTTGCGAGGACGTGCCGCGGTCGCAATTCAGCGATTTGGCAAAAATTCGCGCGATCGTGGTCTTGCCGACGCCACGCGTGCCGGTGAACAGAAAGGCATGATGCATGCGTCCGGAATCCAGCGCATTGCTGAGCGCGCGCACGACGTGCTCCTGGCCCACCAGTTCGGCGAATCGGCGCGGACGCCACTTGCGTGCGAGAACTTGATACGACATGCCGATGACCACAAAGACGAAGCGTTGATTGTGCCAACTCGCAGCCGCAACAGCCAGCACCACGACGGCAACCTTGAGACAACGCTGGAAGCATCAAGTTGGGCGATACAAATGAAAATTTGTGTGAAGTATCGCGAGGGGTTTTCGTGCCGGAGCCATCGCTGATGAAATTTCGCGCAGGCGAAGTCTAAAAAATCCGATTCTTCGGCGCTGCATATTTCCCACCACACGATTTTGGGAATGGCTTCGACTTTTTAAAGTCTTGCCAACAGCGAAAACCGGAGCAGCCAGCCCCCTTGAGTCAAGGGGGCGAATGCTTGCCGCGCAAGCATTCGGGGATGTGGAAGCACGCAGCCTCATCGGGGCCGAAGTACTAATCATCCATATCGCAATCTGAAACGAGGAGGCAACCTCCGCCAGCCACACCCCGGCACCCGAATCACTCACTACCGTTGCTTCCTTCCGGACCTGGCGGGGTTTGCAAGCTATCGTCGCGAGGGAACCGACGGAGGTCACCATTGAAAAGCGGCGTGCAGATCGCCGTTGAATCCAAATCCTGCAAGCGCCAAAGCCGCGCGCACCAACAACCCAATGGCGGAGAGAGAGGGATTCGAACCCTCGATACGGGGTTTAGCCGTATACACACTTTCCAGGCGTGCTCCTTCAGCCGCTCGGACACCTCTCCACAGGATTGGATATCGTTGCGCTCTGGCGCAATCCGCGGGAATTCTCGTCCCATCGGAAGGCCGCGCAGAATACATTACACGGCCGGCACAGACAAGCGCGCATCCATTGGCCGGTTGCACCGCGACTGCAATATCCGCCCGTCCTCAAGTAGCGGTCAGCCCGTACCGACCGGCGTATTGTCCGGATGCAACCAGCCCGATTCACCGTCGGCATAATGCTCGTTCTTCCATATCGGCACGCGCAGTTTCACTTCGTCGATGATGTAGCGACAACACGCAAATGCCGCATCGCGATGGGCCGAACTCACCCCCACCCACACCGCGATATCGCCGATCGCCAACGTGCCGACCCGGTGCGCGCAGCATGTATGTTCGATCGCGAATTTTTCGCTGGCCTCGCGCAGGATACGAGCACCTTCGGCTTCGGCCAGCGCGGCGTAAGCCTGGTATTCCAGCCGCTGCACGATGCGGTGGTTATTGTGGTTGCGCACGCGACCCTCGAAGCTCACGAACGCGCCGGCGCGATCGCTGGAAAGTTCCAGCGCGAGTTGCTGCGCATCCAGCGCATCGGCGCAAAGCAGAAAGTATTTCATCCGCCCGACACCGGCGGCAGGAAAACGATTTCGTCACCGTCAGCAAGCACGCGATGCCAATCCGCGAACTCGCCATTGATCGCAACCCGCAACCGCGATGCATCCAGCGTAAATCCGTGCCGCGAACTCAACTCCGTATACAACGCGCGTGGTTCGCTCAGCGTGGTCTCCCAGATTTCTTCGGCGCAACCGGCCTGATCGGCAAGGCTCGCGAAATAACGTAGCGTGTATTTCATCGTGACTATTTCAATTGCTCAGGGTTTGTTTTTAGCAACGCGTGTCGGATTTTTCCCTGCCACGACAAGACGTTTACCACCGGATTTTTCGAGCAGGCGCACATCGCTGATCACAATCTCGTGCGACAGCGCCTTGCACATATCATAAATCGTCAATGCGGCGACGCTGGCGCCGGTGAGCGCTTCCATTTCAACGCCGGTCTTGTGGGTCAGACTCACTTCGCATTCGATACGCAGTTCGGTCGGCGATTCGAACGCGATGCGGACCGCGCAATTCTCCAGCATCAACGGATGACAGAACGGAATCAACTCGTGCGTACGTTTTGCCGCCATCACGCCGGCGATGATTGCGGTATCGATGATCGGGCCTTTTTTGCCGCGCATGTCCTGCTCGCGCAATTGCTGCGCCACCATCGCCGGGAAACGTACGAGCGCTTGCGCCACGGCGCGGCGCTGAGTCGCGGCCTTGTCGATCACATCGACCATGCGCGGACGATTATCGTCGCCGACATGGGTCAATCGCTGCGGTTTTGCATCTGCTTTT
>JANXUW010000382.1 GCA_025351985.1 Pseudolysobacter sp. | reverse complement strand
GCGATCCAGCCGAGCAACTCGCAACCGTCCGCGATGATCGCGCGTGCACTGAGCAACGCGTGATTGATGCAGCCCAAGCGCAGGCCAACCACCAGAATCACCGGCAAGCGCAATTCACGCACAAGATCGGCCTGCATCAATGAGTCCGACAACGGCGCCGCCCAGCCGCCGACGCCTTCGACCACGACGACATCACTTTGCCGGACCAGCGCCGCGAAAGCAGTGCGCAAGACAGCGAGATCGATCACAACGCCGGCATCCGCAGCAGCGATCGATGGTGCGATCGGCGCGGCAAATGCGTATGGATTCACCATCGCGTAATCCATGTCCGGCTCGCCACACGCGAGCAGCATTTCGGCATCGTCGTTGCGCAATCCGTGCGCAGTTTCGCGGCAACCGCTCGCCACCGGTTTCATGCCGGTCGCACGCACACCGCTACGCCGCAATGCAACCAGCAATGACGCGCTGCAGATCGTCTTGCCGATACCCGTGTCGGTGCCGGTGATGAAAACGCTGCGGCTCATGCCGAATCCATGCGCTGCAGCGCGACGATGCGGCGCATGTAATAACGACGCACCAGCGGCAACGAAACAAAGATCAGGAAATAGACGTTGCCGGGCAAGGACACCAGCAATCGTGCGGAATGTTCCTCCGCCGGAAGAAACGCCGCGAGCAGGACCGATGCCAGCGCCACCGCGCCATTGCACAACCACATCACCAGATGCATGCGCGTCACCAGCACTTCATCCGCGCCGAGCGCCAGGCTGTCGCGCAAACGCAGCGCGTGACCGTACAGAAACGCGAACACCAGTCCGATCGCCGCAAAGCCCAAGCCATACACGACGTAGGCCGCGCGCAGTTCGTCGAGGCTTTGCAGGCCGATGTCGTGATCGACCAGCCAGCCGCCGCTCATGCCCGCAAACAGCAGCGAAAACAGCAGCCGCAACGGGTACACGTAGAGCATCACGAGAAACACCAGCAACAGGCTCAGCACCGATCCGGTCGTATCCTCGATGCCGTAATAACGTCCCCAGTTGCGGTGCGAACTCCACATCCGCGCGATCAGCAAAAAACACACCGCGAACGCTGGAATACCGCGCAAGGCCTGCAACATTTGCGGCACCGATTCGGGCACATGGCCGATTGAAATCACCACGAGCGTGATCGCAAACGCGAAGGATGCATCGACAAAACCTTCGAGCCTTGTCGGTTGGTGGCGACGAATCTGCATGACGTCAGAACTGGATTTTGGATTGCGCATGAGGGCCGGTTCGATCCGAAAGACCGAGCATAAGCAACTGCGCGGCGCGCGGCAAAGGTGCGGAACCGCTAGAATGCGGATTGCACCAGTTTGGAGCCCGCCATGTTTGTTGCTGCACCGCTGCAAGCCACGACCAAAACCGCGTTGTATGAGGAGTTGGCCGAACAAGCGCGTGGCCTGATGTTGGGCGAGCGTGATCGCATTGCGAATGCTGCGAATTTTGCCGCACTCGTGTATCACGCGTTGCCCGATCTGAACTGGGCCGGATTTTATTTCTACGATGGCAGCGAACTCGTGGTCGGTCCGTTTCAAGGCAAGCCCGCGTGCATCCGCATCGCACTCGGTCGTGGTGTTTGCGGTACCGCGGCGACTACGCGCGAAACGCAGCTCGTTGCCGATGTCGATGCGTTTCCGGGCCACATCGCCTGCGATGCGGCATCGCGTTCGGAAATCGTCGTGCCGCTTTATCTGGACGATCGTCTGATCGGCGTGTGGGATGTGGATAGTCCGATCCCGGCGCGCTTCGATGACGAAGATCGGGTCGGCATGGAAACCTTGGCGGCGGTGTTTCTCGCCGCATTGCATTGATCGGGGATTAGTGATGGCGACCGCAGAAAAAATTCGCAATGTCGGGCCGAAGTCGGCGGCGTGGCTGCGCCAGATCGGCGTCAAGACGCAGGAAGATTTGCTGCGCATCGGCCCGGTCGAATCCTTCATGAAGGTCAAGCGCGCGGGTTTTCGCGTGAGCTTGAATTTGCTGTATTCGCTGGCCGGCGCGATCGACGGGTGTCACTGGACCGATCTGTCGGAGGAGCGCCGCGCCGAGTTGCTGGCCGCGGTTGCCGCCGCCGAAACCGCGCAGCCGATTCGCACGCGCTGGCAGAAAGCCTCCGATGCGAGCGATCGCAGCGCGCGCGCCGAATCGTCCGACGACGGCGACTCGGATTCGCATCAGCAGGATTCGGCGGAATCGGATTCGGAAGAATCATCGTCACACGAAGATCGCGCCAGCAGTCGTTTCGAATAATCCGATTCAAAATCGCGCGGCTCCTATCTGCTTTCACGGCGAAATTCCGGGCAACTTGCCGCAGAAATAAATTCGGCGTATTGTTTCTCCAGCAATAAGGAGAATTCGCCTTGAATGCCGCAAGAAAACTGGCGCCGCAAGCACGCAGTGTGATGACCAAGGCGGTCATGCGCGCCGCCGCTCTGCTCGAAGTCAGCCAGATCCGTATCGCTGAAATCCTCGGCGTGAGTTCGGCCACCGCCTCGCGCATGGCCAGCGGCAATTACCAGCTCGCCGAAGACAGCAAACAATGGGAATTGGCCGCGTTGTTCGTACGCC
>JANXUW010000333.1 GCA_025351985.1 Pseudolysobacter sp. | reverse complement strand
ATCGCCGCGCGGCGAACTCGAAATCACCGACTTGAACCGCTGTTACCTAGACGATCATTCGTTGATGGTCGAAAAACTCGGGCGCGGTTATGCGTGGCTCGATACCGGCACACACGAGTCCCTGACCGAAGCGTCGAACTTCATCCAGACCATCGAAAATCGCCAAGGTCTCAAGGTGTGTTGCCCCGAGGAAATCGCCTTCGTCAACGGCTGGATCGACGCCGAGCAATTGCTGCGACTGGCCAAGCCGCTGGCCAAGAACGGCTACGGTCAATATCTGCAGAACCTCGCCAAAACCGGTGTGCGCGCATGAAGTTGATCAAGACGCCGTTGCCGGAATGTCTGGTGATCGAACCGACCGTTCATGGCGATGCGCGCGGATTTTTCTACGAAAGTTTTCATGCGGTGAAGTTCGCCGGCATCGGCCTTGATCTCAAGTTCGTGCAGACGAACGTGTCGCGTTCGGCGCAGAACGTGCTGCGCGGCCTGCATTACCAATATCCGAATCCGCAGGGAAAACTGGTCAGCGTGCTCGAAGGCGAAGTCTACGATGTCGCGGTCGATATCCGTGTCGGCTCGCCGCAATTCGGGCGCTGGGCCGCGGTCGTTTTATCGGCCGAAAACAAACGTCATTTCTGGATACCGGAGGGATTCGCGCACGGCTTTGCAGTGCTCAGCGAGAACGCCACCTTCAGTTATCAATGCACGAATTTGTACGAACACGCGAATGATGCGAGTGTGCGTTGGAACGACGCCGCGATCGGCATCGACTGGCCGATCAGTGCGCCGTTGTTGTCGGACAAAGATCAACGCGCACCGTTTCTCGCCGACATCGCGCACGAAAAATTGCCGAAGTACGTCGCGTGAGAATTCTATTGCTCGGCGCGAATGGTCAAGTGGGCTTCGAGCTCGCGCGCACGCTCGCACCGCTCGGCGAGTTGGTTTGCGCGACACGCTCCGGTTTCCTGCCCGGCGCGATCTCATGCGAAACGGCGGATATCGCGCAATCGGAAACGCTGCTTGTTCTGCTCGATAAAATCGCACCCGGTCTGATCGTCAACGCCGCGGCTTATACCGCCGTCGATCGTGCCGAAGACGAGCCGGAATTCGCCGATCGCAGCAATCATCACGCGCTCGCTGTGCTCGGTGCCTGGGCGAAAATACGCGGTGCGGGAGTCGTGCATTATTCGACCGATTATGTGTTCGACGGTCGCGCCACTATGCCGTACCACGAGGATGATGCGACCGCGCCCCTCGGCGTTTACGGACGCAGCAAACTCGCCGGCGAACAGGCCTTGCGCGATTCCGGTTGTCTGCACTTGATCCTGCGCACGGCCTGGGTTTACGGCGCGCGCGGGCAGAATTTTCTGCGCACGATGTTGCGTCTTGGCGCCGAGCGCGAGCAGTTGAGCGTGGTCGCCGATCAGCGCGGTGCACCGACCTGCAGTCGACTGATCGCCGCGACCACTGCGGCGCTGTTGGTGCGCTGGTCGGGCTGGAATGAAATACAGCGCAGCGATGCGAGCGGCATCTATCATCTGAGTGCCGCGGGCGAATGTTCGTGGCACGAATTCGCCAGTGCGGTCATGCGCGCTGGTCTGGTTGCGGGCCTGCTCGCGCGTGCGCCGCAGGTCACTGCGATCACGACCGCGCAATATCCGACCAAGGCGAAACGTCCTGCATATTCGGTGCTGAATACGCAGCGCCTGCAAGAAAAATTCGGCCTCCATCTGCCGCCGTGGCAGCAAGGCCTGAACGATGTCATTGGCGAGCTGGCGGAAGCCGCGCGCGGTCAATCTTTGGAGCGATCATGTTGATTCCCGTCATTCTTTCCGGTGGTGCCGGCACGCGGCTCTGGCCGGTGTCGCGCAGCGCGTACCCGAAGCCGTTCATGCAGATGGGCGACGGCCAGTCGCTGTTGTACAAGACGCTGGATCGTGCGCTGAAAATCACCGGTGCGGGCGGCAGCGTGCTGACCGTGACCGGACGCGATTATTATTTCCTAACGCGCGACGAATACGCGACCCATCCGCAAGCGCAGGTCGATCGTTTGCCTTTCCTGCTTGAACCGGTCGGGCGCAATACCGCGCCGGCGATCGTGCTCGCCGCGATGTATGCGCGCGAACAACTCGGTGCGGATGCGACCCTGTTGGTGCTGCCGGCCGATCATCTGATTCGCGATCTCGATGCGTTCGCCGCCGACGCACAGCGTGCGCACGCGCTGGCGCAAGATGGCTGGCTGGTGACGTTCGGTATTCGTCCGACCCATCCCGAAACCGGGTTCGGTTACATCCGCATGGGCGCGGCCATCGCCGGGCGCGAAGGTCGCGAGATCGGCGCGTTCGTCGAGAAACCGGACCGCGAGAAAGCCGAAACCTATGTCGCCTCCGGCGAGTACGTGTGGAATTCCGGCATGTTCTGTTTCCGCGCCGATGTCTTGCTCGAAACTGCGCAGCAAACCTGTCCGGACGTTTATACGGCCGCACGGCTTTGTTATGCGCAACATATCGGCAGCGCCAGTCCGGTCGAGTTCGCGCGCGATGCGTTTCTCGCCCAGCCCGATATTTCGATCGACTACGCGATCATGGAACGCGCCGCCAAGCGCGCCGTGGTGCCGGCGCAATTCGACTGGAGCGATATCGGCTCGTGGAAAGCGATGAGTGATATCGCGCCGGAAAGCGAAACCGATACCGACGGCAACCGCATTCGCGGCAGTGCGATCGTGATCGAAAGTGAGAACTGCTACATCCAGGGCGAAAAACGCCTGGTCGCTGCGGTCGGCGTGAAAAATCTGGTCATCATCGATACCGGCGATGCGGTGCTGGTGGCGGATCGCGAACGTGCGCAGCAAGTAAAACTCGTCGTGGAGCAACTGCGCGCGAGTGGTCACGACGCGGCCAAACATCATCAGACCGTGCATCGGCCGTGGGGCAGTTACACCGTGCTCGAAGATGCGCCGGACTGCAAGGTCAAACGTCTCGTGGTGAAACCCGGGCAGGTGTTGTCGCTGCAATTGCATCATCGCCGCAGCGAGCACTGGACCGTGGTCAGCGGAGTCGCCAAGGTG
>JANXUW010000325.1 GCA_025351985.1 Pseudolysobacter sp. | reverse complement strand
TGCAGCAATACACGATCAATCGCAATTACAACCTTGCGCTCGATTACAGCCCGAACAAGAACTGGGGCATCGGCATCCAGTTGCCGTGGAGTAATCGCAGTCACGCCACGCTGGCCGAAGGCGATAGCGATATTTCCACCTCGCACGACAGCGGCATTGGCGACCTGCGTGTGCTCGGACGTTTCCAGGGATTCAACGACGAGCACAACATCGGCCTGCAATTCGGCTTGAAATTCGCCACGGGAAAATTCAACGACACGTTTGCCAGCGGACCACAAACAGGAGAAATCGTCGATCGCGGCCTGCAACTCGGCACCGGCACGACCGACCTGCTGTTCGGTGTTTACGGCTTCGGTGCGCTCACACCCGACTGGGGATATTTCGCGCAAGCACTGGTGCAGCAGCCATTGAATTCGCGCGAGGATTTCAAACCGAGCGCTGGCGTCAATCTCAACCTTGGCCTGCGCTACATGGCCAGCCCCACGTTCGTGCCGCAGTTGCAGATCAATGCGCGTTTGGAAAAACGCGAGGTCGGCGCGAATGCCGATGTCGACAACAGCGGCGCAAGCCTGGTCTATCTGAGTCCCGGCGTGACCTGGAACATCAACCGGCGTTTCTCGGCATTCGCCTTCGTGCAGGTTCCGCTGTATCAACGCGTGAACGGTTTGCAGATCGAGGCGCGGCAGCTCGGTTCGATCGGCCTGCACTACATCCTCTGAACCTGTTCAAGATCTTACTGCGCGCCCCTGATCGAGGCTCATGCGCTGCTCGAAATGCTCACATACAAAAAGTATGCTCCGCTTTCGGCAACTGAGCTGTCCACAGACCACCCTTTAGTGGTGGCGTTGCTCTATCTCCGGCATCCATGCCGTCGTCTGCGCTGCGCCGCACATGGATGTGCAAGTGCCGCGAGCGCAGGATGCGCAATAGCGGCCTCTTCACCTCGCTGAGGGCCGCTCGCTACAGATCTTGAAAGGTTTCTACACAACAAAGTTCGCAAGCCTCCGCGGCAACGCATTAGACTAGCGTTTTGCCGAAAGGTCCGCGCCCTCGTATGCATGTTGTCAGTTTGCCTTCGCTTGCCGATGTTCATATCGGCGTGATCGGATTGGGTTATGTCGGATTGCCGCTGGCCGTGGCGTTTTCGCGGCAACGGCCGACGCTCGGTTTTGATATCGATCAACGCCGCGTCACCGAACTCAAACAACAAAAGGATTCGACGCTCGAAGTCAGCGCCGATGAATTGCGCGCGGCGATCCAACTGAGTTTCAGCCACGATGCGGCCGACCTCAAACGTTGCAATGTTTTCATCATCACCGTGCCAACGCCGATCGACGATTTCAAACGCCCCGATCTGCGTCCGCTCGAATCCGCGACGCGGTTTATTGCGAGCGCGCTGAAACCCGGCTCGGTGGTGATCTACGAATCGACGGTGTATCCCGGCGCGACCGAAGAAATCTGCGTGCCGATTCTCGAACACGAATCCGGCCTGCGCTTCAATCACGATTTTTTTGTCGGCTACAGTCCCGAGCGCATTAATCCGGGCGACAAACTGCATCGGCTTGAAACCATCGTCAAGGTCACATCGGGATCGACACCCGACGCCGCGGAATTTGTCGATCAGGTGTATCGCCTGATCGTGCACGCCGGCACACACAAGGCGTCGTCGATTCGTGTCGCCGAAGCGGCCAAGGTGATCGAGAACACCCAGCGTGATGTGAATATCGCGCTGATCAACGAACTCTCGCTGATCTTCCATCGGCTCGGCCTGGACACGCAGGAAGTGCTCGAAGCTGCCGGCACGAAATGGAATTTCCTGCCGTTCCGCCCAGGTCTGGTCGGTGGTCATTGCATCGGCGTCGATCCGTATTACCTCACGCACAAGGCGCAGCAGATCGGCTTCCACCCGGAAATGATACTTGCGGGTAGACGGATCAATGACGAGATGGGCAGCCAGGTCGCGCGGCGCGTGATCAAGCTCATGACGCAGCGGCGCATTCACGCGGCGCAGGCGCGCATCCTCGTGCTTGGCCTCACGTTCAAGGAAAACTGCCCCGACCTGCGCAATACACGCGTGATCGATGTGGTGCGCGAATTCCAGAGTTACAACGCGCAGGTCGATGTCTACGATCCGTGGGCGAGTCCCGCGCAAGCCAAGGCGGAATACGGTCTGGACTTGCTGCCAACTTTGAACGCTGCGAATTACGACGCGATCATTCTGGCGGTCAGCCATCGCGAATTCATTACGCTTGGCGTGGAGAAAATTCGTGCGCTAGGTCAGCCGCATGTCGTGCTGTTCGACGTCAAGCAGGTGTTTCCAAAAGATCAGGTCGACGATCGGCTTTGATCTTCGCTTGGCCGCATTAGTGCGAATGCAGCCGAATCATCAATCGTACGATTCAAATAATTCGAAGAGAAATAAATCGCCATGCGCATACTCGTTACCGGAGCGGCAGGATTCATCGGCGCAGCATTGAGCCAGCGTTTGCTCGCGCGCGGCGATGAAGTTTTGGGTTACGACAATCTCAATACCTATTACGACGTGCGCCTGAAACACGCACGCCTGGCGCGGCTGCGTGAGCACGCCAATTATCAGCACATCACCGCCGATCTCGAAGATCGCGAAGCGCTCGATGCGGCGTTCGCGCGCTTCGCGCCGCAGCGTGTGGTCAACCTCGCCGCCCAGGCCGGCGTGCGTTATTCGCTGGAGAATCCGCACGCCTATATTCAGAGCAATATCATAGGTTTCACGAACATTCTTGAAGCATGTCGGCATACACAAGTCGAGCATCTGGTGTACGCATCAAGCAGCTCGGTTTACGGCGCCAACAAGCAACTGCCGTTTTCGGTGCAGCACAATGTCGATCATCCGGTCAGC
>JANXUW010000288.1 GCA_025351985.1 Pseudolysobacter sp. | reverse complement strand
GCTGACGACGACCAGACGCGTGGCGCTGCCGGGTGTTGGAGTGGTGCTCACCACGGTGCCTGCCGTTTCATCTGGTGCGCCTGGCGATCGATGAAGGTCTGTGCCGGATCGATGCCCTTGGTGCGCAGCATGTGACTGCGCACGGCGGCTTCCACCAGCACCGCGAGGTTGCGGCCCGGCGCGACCGGAATCATCATCTGCGGGATCTGCACGCCGAGCACATCGCGATAGCTGACATCGCCGTACAGGCGCTTGAGTCCGTCGCGATCGCGGTTGGCATCGTCGAGCAGCAGCGGCGTCAGGTGCACGATCAGGCGCAAATATTTGGACTGCTTTACGGCCGTATGGCCGAACATTTCACGGATGTTCAAAATACCGAGGCCGCGCACTTCGAGAAAATCCTGCAGCATTTCGGGACAATTGCCATCGACCACGTCGGGTGCGATCTGGGTGAATTCGGGCGCGTCATCGGCGACCAGGCGATGGCCGCGCGTCAGCAGTTCGAGCGCGAGTTCGCTCTTGCCCGAACCGGATTCGCCGGTGATCAATACGCCGATCGAATACACCTCCATCAAAACGCCATGCAAGGTCACCTTGTTCGCGAGCAGGCGCGCGAGGTGGTAGTGCAGGTAGGTGTAAAGCTCGTGGCCACGATTCGGGCTGGACCACAACGGCGTGGCGGTTTCATCTGCCGCCTCGCGCATGTCGGACGGGATTTTCTGATCCTTGGTCACGACCAGCGCGGTCGGTTTGTAGGCCATGATTTTCTGGATCACGTCCCAGCGCTGGCGCGAATCCAGGCCGTCCAGAAAACCCAATTCCTCGGTGCCGATGATCTGCAGCTTGTTCGGGTAGATCACATTCAGATAACCGACCAGCGAGGGTCGGCGCGATTGTTTTTCTGCCGGCTCGATCGCGCGCGAGCCGCCGTTGAGGCCGGCAATCCAGCGCAAGCCGAGACGTTCGGCAACACTATCGAAGAGTTCGCGGGCAGTCAGACGATCCATGGCTGCAAGCGTAGAGGGCTTGCGTGCATTTTGCTATCGCGGCGATCGCGAACATGCCGCTTTATCGCAATTTATTCGTCGCTGGCTGCGCTGACATATGGCCCAGACAGAACCGGCCCCGTTTTCGATGGCGAAGACGGGGCCGGTGTCGGGTCAAAAAATACGGTGATGAAGGAAGATCAGCTCACTCGTTACGCCTCAGGCGTAACGCTCGGCGCGCACTTCGGCGGCGTGATGATTGGTGAGTTTTTCCTTGTGCTTGCGCACCTGGCGATCGAGCTTGTCGGAGAGCGCATCGATGGCGGCGTACATGTCCGGCGCGCTGGCTTCGGCGTGAATCGGATTGCTGGCGCTGACGTTGAGCGTGGCTTCCACCTTGTGCAGAAGCTTTTCGACACTGAGGATTACTTGCGTGTCGTGCAGATGATCGAAGTGGCGAATGATGCGGTCGAACTTGGCTTCGACGTATTCGCGCAGGGCCGGAGTGACGTTGACTTGATGCCCACTGACATTGATCTGCATGGTTAGTCTCCTGGTTTTGAAGCGGGCCAGTTCAGGCCCGGGTTACAACACGTCCCACTGTGGCCGCGTCGATATTCGATACTTGCAGGTGTGACCGTAGAGTGATGCGAGTGTTCCGCTAAATTCCCATTATTTACGTTTTTTGTCGTCTGGTTGAGGTTCATACCCCTAGAATTAAAAACTCCCAACTCCTTGTTGTCAGCAAAGTTTACCCCTCGAAACGACGGGGCCGGCGTAGAACTTTTATCGGACGATCCTTTTCTCCTCAACTCAGTCTGCTGCGGTCATTCGACGAAGGTATGTGCATGGCTTCGCGGTATTTGGCCACCGTGCGCCGTGCGACATTGATTCCACGCTTGTTCAACTCCGCCGTCAAGGCCTGATCGGATAATGGTTTCGAACTGCTTTCCTCGTCAACCAGTTTGCGGATCATGGCGTGGATGGCGGTAGCCGATGCGGTGCCGCCATCGGCGGTGCCGACATGGCTGGAAAAGAAATACTTGAACTCGAACGTGCCGCGCGGCGTGTGCAGGTATTTGCGCGTGGTCACACGCGAGATGGTCGATTCGTGCATGCCGATTTCCTCGGCGATATCCTTCAGCACGAGCGGGCGCATCGCTTCCTGGCCGTATTCGAGAAAACTGCATTGCGCGCGCACGATCGCGTTGGCCACCTTGAGCACGGTTTCGGCGCGGGTTTGCAGGCTCTTGATCAGCCAGCGCGCTTCCTGCAAATGACCGCGCAGGTAGTTTGCGTCATCGCGTTGCGCGCGTGCGATCAGTGAGGCGTAATGCTGGTTGATGCCGAGTCTGGGCTGCAGATGCGCGCTCAAATTGACGGTCCAGCCACCTTGGGATTTCACGACGTAAGCGTCCGGTGTGGCGTATTCGGTGCTGTGCGTGCTGAAGCGTGAACCCGGCTTCGGATCGAGCGAACGGA
>JANXUW010000272.1 GCA_025351985.1 Pseudolysobacter sp. | reverse complement strand
ATTGAGGACTTCGTCTTATGAAATCTCCTGTTCGTGTTGCAGTTACCGGCGCCGCTGGCCAGATCGGTTATGCCTTGTTGTTCCGCATCGCCGCTGGCGACATGCTCGGCGCCGATCAGCCGGTGATCCTGCACTTGCTCGAAATCACCCCGGCGCTGCCGGCGCTGCAGGGCGTGGTGATGGAACTCAACGATTGCGCGTTCCCGACGCTCGCCGGCGTGGTCGCCACTGATGATGTCAACGTCGCTTTCAAGGATGTCGATTACGCGTTGCTGGTAGGTGCACGTCCGCGCGGCCCGGGCATGGAACGCAAGGATCTGCTCGAAGCCAACGGTGCGATTTTTGCGCCGCAGGGCAAGGCGCTCAGCGATCATGCCAAGCGTGACGTCAAGGTGCTCGTGGTAGGCAATCCGGCCAATACCAATGCGCTGATCGCGCAGCAGAACGCACCGAGCCTCGATCCGAAATGTTTCACCGCGATGGTGCGTCTCGACCACAACCGTGCGCTGAGCCAGCTCGCCGAAAAAACCGGTGCGCACACGACCGACATCAAGAAGGTCACGATCTGGGGCAACCACAGCTCGACGCAGTATCCCGATATTCATCACACCACGGTCAAGGGCAAGGCCGCGACCGATCTGATCGATCAGGCCTGGTACGCCGATACTTTCATCCCGGTTGTGCAGCAGCGCGGCGCCGCGATCATCAAGGCGCGTGGTGCATCCAGTGCTGCATCGGCAGCTTCGGCAGCGGTCGATCACATGCGCAGCTGGGCGCTCGGCACGGCCGAGGGCGATTGGGTGTCGATGGGCATTCCGTCCGACGGCAGCTACGACATCGCGCCGGGTGTGATCTACGGTTATCCGGTCACCACTAAGGGTGGCAAATACGAAATCGTCCAGGGTCTGGAAATCAATGCTTTCTCGCGCGAGCGCATGGCCGCCACCGAGAAAGAGCTGCGCGAAGAGCGTGCGGCGGTCGAGCACTTGTTCGCGAAATAATCCGGCTTCAAGACTTCTCTCGCGTCGTGAATCGGCGCGGGAGAATTCTTGCATGACTTTCGGCACAGGCTGCGCGGGGCGCATGCGGCCTATGTTCGCCGACCTTGCAACTCGCCTCGGAATGGGGAATTCACGATGAAGAAGTTCATGCTGGTCGTCTTGACTGCATTCGTTGCCACCAGCGTTGCCTTTGCCGGCGAAGGCATGTGGACACCGGATAACCTGCCGAAAAAGCAGTTGCAGGAAACCTACAAGTTTTCGCCTGATCAGAAATGGATCGACCACGCCCAGCGCGCGGCGTTGCGTCTCGCTGGCGGTTGTTCGGGCTCGTTCGTCTCGCCGAACGGCTTGGTGCTGACCAATCATCACTGCGTCAATTCCTGCGTGCAACAACTCTCGACCGCGGACAAGGATTTCATCAAGGCGGGTTTTTACGCCAAGCAAGAGAGCGAAGAAATCAAATGCCCCGAGATCGAATTGAATCGACTCGACAGCATCGGCAATGTCACCGAGCGTGTGAAAAAAGCCACCGCCGGCAAGAGTGGCGAGGATTACAGCAAGGCTGAAAAATCGGTGAAGTCCGATATCGAAAACGAATGCGTTGGTCCGGCTAAGGAAACCACACGTTGCGACGTCGTCGACCTCTATCATGGCGGCGTTTACGACCTGTATAAATACCATCGTTTCCAGGATGTGCGACTGGTGTTTGCGCCGGAACTGGCGATGGCATTTTTCGGCGGTGATCCGGATAACTTCAATTTCCCGCGCTACGATCTCGATATGGGCGTATTGCGCGCGTACGAAAACAACAAGCCGGCCAAGGTTGCCGAATATTTTCCGTTCTCGAAGAATGGCGCCGAGGAAAAAGAGTTGACGATCGTGGTCGGCAACCCGGGCGGTACCGATCGCCAGCTGACGATTGCCGAGCTTGAATCGACGCGCGACATGGACACCATTCCTGCCTTGCTGCAACTGGCCGAACGCCG
Source organism: Pseudolysobacter sp. (assembly GCA_025351985.1). Lineage (GTDB taxonomy): Bacteria > Pseudomonadota > Gammaproteobacteria > Xanthomonadales > Rhodanobacteraceae > Pseudolysobacter. The sequence continues at coordinate 239 of JANXUW010000272.1, read as the reverse complement.
TGGTGTGATGGAGCAATTCCGCAGCCAAGGTGCGGAGCAATCGCGTATCGCACAGAGTGACTTGTTCGGTATCGAAAATTCGTTCAAGGCATTGCGAGGTCGTTTGCTGTCGCTGCAGGATCCCGCCGTGTTCGCGCTCAAGCGCAAGCAGGAAACCGAGCTGCGCGATTACGTCAATGCCGATCCTGCGCGCAAGTCGAAATACGGCGCGGCCTGGGACGAAATCGCCAAGGCGATGG
>JANXUW010000193.1 GCA_025351985.1 Pseudolysobacter sp. | reverse complement strand
CGAACTCGGGGTCACTCGTCAGCGACGGTATTGCCGTTTCCAACGAAGGCGCCGGTATCCTTACCGTGGACATCAGCAACAACAACGTCTCGCAAGTCAAAGCCCACTACGGCATCAATGTCGCGTCGAACTACACGTCGGCGAATCACCTCAATGTGTCGTTGCTCAACAACACCGTCCACCTGACTGCGCCGACGAGCGAAGATGGCATCACCGTGATTACGGTGACGACAGGCGGCTCGGTGTGCGCGAATGTATCCGGCAATACGTCATCGGCGGCGGGTTTGATGGCGCAGAGCACGTTTGGTGTCGATGCGAATGGCCTGAGCTTGGAGTTTCAGGACAGCGTCGGTCCGTTTCAGGTCCAGGGTTTCAGCGGTGGCGGCAACACCGCGTTGCAGAACTACGTGAATTTGAACAACACCTTGTCGGGACCGGGCGGTCCATCCATCGCCGAAAATGTAACCGCCGCGTTTACCAGCGCCACGTGCCCGACTGCGCCTTGAGTTCCACCAGTGGTTTCCCGTCCATCAGACCAAGCGACAACAAAGGAGCGGAAAGATGACCCAACCCTACATCGGCGAAATAAAGATATTCGGCTTTAATTTCGCCCCACGTGGCTGGGCGCTATGCAGCGGCCAGCTGATGGCGATCCAGCAGAATCAGGCATTGTTTTCACTGATTGGCACTACGTATGGCGGCGACGGCATACGCACGTTCCAGTTGCCGAACCTGCAGGGCTGTGCGCCGATGCACCGCAGCAACGCATATTCGCTGGGCACCTACTCTGGTGAAGAAAACCACACGCTGACGTTGCCGGAGCTGCCGACGCATACCCACCTGGTGGCCGCGATGCCCGCTGCGGGCACTACCGCGAGCGAATCGAACGCGGTGCTCGCCGCGGCGGCCACTGGCTCGAACATGTATACCCCGGCCGGTGGCAGCACGCTGGTGCCGTTGGCGGCGGCAACCGTCGGGACGGCTGGTGGCAGCCTGCCCCATTCCAACCAGCAGCCATACCTGGTGCTCAACAGCTGCATCGCCCTGCAGGGCGTTTTCCCGTCGCGCAACTAGGAGCGAACCAGTCATGTCTAATCCCTTTATCGGTCAGATCCGGATGTTCGGTGGCAATTTCGCTCCGGTAGGACACGTGTTTTGCGACGGACGTCTGCTCCCGATCGCGGAATACGACACGCTTTACGCGCTGATCGGCACTACCTATGGTGGCGATGGTGTATCGACCTTTGCCGTCCCCGATCTGCGTGGACGTGCCCCGTTGCATATGGGCCAGGCGCGCTCGGGCACGACCTATGTGCAGGGTCAGTTGGCCGGCACCGAAACTGTCACGCTGTTGACCTCGCAGATGCCGCAACATTCGCATGCGTTCGCGGTCAATACCGCGGCATCCTCGGCGCCTGCACCAACCAACAATATCCTTGCGACGCCCACAGCGGTCAAGATGTACGACACCAAACTCGATCCGCCGATCGTGGCCGCTACGGCGATGGCTCCCGCAGCCATCCTGCCGAGCGGCGGTAGCCAGCCGCACGAGAACATGCAGCCGTTTCTTGCGGTTACTTTCATCATCGCCGTGTTCGGCGTTTTTCCGTCGCATAACTGAGGACCGTCTGCCATGACCCAACCATTTCTCGGTGAAATCAGGATGTTTGCCGGCAGCTTCGCGCCGAGGGGCAATGCGTTTTGCGACGGCGCGATCATGGCGGTGCAGCAGAATGCCGCGCTGTTCTCGCTGCTCGGCACCTCGTTCGGCGGCAACGGCACGACGAATTTCGGTCTGCCCAATCTGCAGTCGAGCATCCCCATAGGCACGGGCAACGGACCCTCACTGACTCCGCGCGTCATTGGTGAGTCCGGCGGTTTGCCGACCGTGACCTTGCTGTCGCAGGAAATGCCGATCCACCCGCACTCGTTGAACGGTGCGAGTGGACGTGCGATCACGCCTTCGCTGGCACCGGTTTCGGGCGCCGCCCTGACCGGCGGCAGCGGTGGCAGTCCCTACGCGCCACTTGCAGCTGGAGCGGTGCAGTTGTCGTCGACCACGCTCGCGACGCAGGGGGGCACACAACCGCACAACAACGTCATGCCGAGCCTGCCGATCACCTTCATCATCGCGCTGAGCGGTGTGTTCCCGGCGCGCAACTAGCCGACGGGCGTTTGCCGATGACGATGTTCTCTGGTGACCGAATAGCCGGTCGCCACATCGCGCTCGCGCGAAGCGACGCTGCCGTGACTTCGCGCGGCGCCAGCGCACGGCTGTACTGCGGCGCGGAGCAAATGCGTCCCGGCGGCACCTGCATGGGTGTCGCCGAGCGTTGCGTCAACGGCGGGGTTATTCGTTGAGTAGGGTCGTTTTCGCAGACGCCTTGCCCGGCGATTGCGCAAGCCGACCGGCAGGCATATCGCTGCGGTCGATCATGGACGAGGACCTGGCGTTCCTGCGCGAGCTGTACGCGCAGACACGCGCCGAGGAACTCGCCATAGTGTCTTGGACGGACGAGTTCAAGCGCACCTTTTTCGAGCAGCAATTCAATGCTCAGCATGCCTATTACCACGAGGCGTTTGCCGGTGCAGATTTCCTGCTGGTGCAATGCGATGGCGTGGCGATCGGACGCCTGTACACCTACCGTGGCCCGGCCGAGATTTCGGTGCTGGATATCGCGTTGATTCCCCAGTCACGCAATCAGGGCCTGGGTTCGGCTCTGCTGCATGAGGTGATCGCCGAGGCGCGCCGCGAAGGGTTGCGCGTGGCACTGTATGTCGAGGC
>JANXUW010000141.1 GCA_025351985.1 Pseudolysobacter sp. | reverse complement strand
CTGATTCTGGTCGCGCAAGAACAGACCACGCAAGCCAAGAAACGCGCCGATGAGTTGTATGCGCGACTGGAAAAAGGCGAAAGTCTCGACAAACTTGCCGATGAGTTGAAACTGAAAGTCAGCGAAGGCAAGGATGTTCTGCGCGCCGATGCGAGCCTCGACAGCAAGCTCGTGGCAGATGTTTTTGCCGTGCCGCGCCCGGCTGCCGACAAGCCCGCGCCGTTGCTGGTGACGCTGGCCAACAATACCTATGATCTTGTTGTCGTGACCGCGGTGACAGATGGTGATCCGGCGACTGCGAATGCCGCCACGCGCGACAGCGTCCGCAACGAGCTTTCGCAGGGCATTGGTTACGAAGCCGCGAAGGCATTCATCGCGAACCTGCGCAAGGAAGCCAAGATCAAGGTGGCCGAAGATCGCATGTAGTTTTCCGCGGTTGGTTTGGATACCGATGATTGAAAAAAGAGTCGTTTATCGCGGCTCTTTTTTTTTGTCGCGGGCTTGGAGTGTTGTATGCACTGATATAGCGACTTGCTTCCGAGTCGCGCATGCGGGTAAGCTGCGCCAACTTCCGGGGAGCGTTAGCCATGTCGAAGAAAATCGAATCAGCGTCCGATAAGAACAATCCCACGGTTGTTCCGAAACCAGTCAAGAGCAAGGGTTTGCATATCCCAGTGCCTGCCGTGCTGGTGAGTTTGGGCATGCTTTCGGGTTCCGCATACGCCGGGACGATTCAGGATGTTTATTCGACACCGGTGAATACATCGCTAAACGGCGTGAATATTCTTGCCAGCGACGCGGCAAATAATCCGCAAATTTTCAGTTGTTTCCAGCCGACCAACGGCAGTGCGAACGTGGCGCCAAATGGGTTGCTTTTTTACACGCCAAATACCGCGTTTCAGGGCGTCGACGCGTTTTCCTGCACGGGTAGCGACAATCTCGGCAACGTCAGCGTATCGGTCAGTATCTACGTCGGTATTCCGATTCCTGGCCCGGTATCTTTGCCGACGGTGAGCCCGGTTGCTCTCGGTGGCCTGGCTGCGATGATGGCCTATCTTGGCATGCGTCGTCGCCGCAAGGTCTGATTCCGTTTCATCCTGCGCAAGACGTCGTTCATGACGACCGGCGTCCGTTTCTATTCGTTTGTCGAAGCCAGCGGTTATGGTTTGGCTGGCATCGCGTATGTGCGCGCGTTGTTCAATGCTGGCGTTTCAGTCGAATGGATTCCGCTGCGTCGTCAAGGCGATTTCGCACTTCCAGTACGCGGCTCGGAGCGTGCGAGCCTGCCGCTGCTGCAACTGGCCGATGGCGATCTGAGTCTCGGCGATCTCGCCGCGCTGCTGCATGCTACATCGCGCCCAGTCGCGCATGACTCGGTAATCTTCCACTGTGTGCCGGAGCATTGGCCAGCGCTGGTCGAAGTCGGTAAACGCAATATCGGTTGCACCGTTTGGGAAACGGATCAACTGCCGGTGCACTGGCTGCCGATTCTCAATGCGATGCATGCGGTGCTCGTGCCGAGTACGATGAATCGCGATATTTTTATCGCTTCCGGCACACGCGTGCCGATGTATGTGGTGCCGCATATCCGACGACATGTATGGAACGAATTCAGTGCGCATGAACTTGTTCAAGCGCGTGCGCAGTTCGGCATTCCTGCGCATCACTTCGTGTTCTACACGATCAGCACATGGCAGCCGCGCAAGGCAATTCCCGAGTTGCTGCAGGCGTATGCGCAGGCGTTCAGCGCTAATGATCCGGTGAGCCTGGTGCTCAAGACCACCGCGCAAGGCAGCGGCGGGCCGCCGTTTTTTCAGGAGGAAACCAGTGCCGATCTCGCGCAAGCGGAACTCGATGCGATCGCCGCGGAGATCGATCATGAGCTGCCGCATTTGTGCCTGCTGCCGTATGAATTGAGCGGTCGTGGCATCGACCTGCTGCATCGTATTGGCGACTGTTTTGTCTCGCTCACGCACGGCGAGGGCTGGGGGCTCGGCGCTTTCGAGGCCGCGACGCTCGGCACGCCGGTAGCCATGACGGGATGGGGCGGTCAGTGCGATTTTCTCGGCGAGGATTGGCCGGGCCGCATCGGCTATCGATTGTCCGTCGTCCCGACATGGCCGCCGCAGCGGCCGTCATACTGGTCATCGCAGCGCTGGGCGTCGGCCGATATCGCATCCGCGATAAGCGTCATGCGCGACACCTACGCCAATTTTTCCGCGGCGGTCGGATCGGCGCAAGACATCCAGATCACGCTGCTGAACCGGTTTGCCGAGCCGGTGGTCGCCGCGCAGATTCTGGCAGCGATTCATGACTGACGATACGCGTGAGTTCCACTTCTTTTTTGGCCTGCGCGTGCAGAACGAACCGTTCCATATCCTGCATTACTTGTGTCTCGAATCCTGCCGACAGGTCAATCGACCGCACAAGATCCATCTGCATTTGCGCCATCGTCCGTACGGCATCTGGTGGGATCGCATAGTGCCGCATCTGCAAATCCATATCGTCGAAGATGCGCCGCTCGCGTTTGATACCGCGAAATATGCGGACAGCGCCGAAGGTCGTAACATTGCCGCGTCAGGTTTTTCCTACGCGCACGAAGCGGATTTTTTGCGCCTGCAGATTCTGCTGAAACACGGCGGTGTCTACGCCGACATGGATACGCTGTTCGTGCGTCCGTATCCCGACAGGTTTTATGCCCACGAATTTCTGATCGGCGAAGAAGCAGCGATCGTAGGTAACAATGGCGTATTGCGCCCGTCGTTGTGCAACGCTGTGATTTTTTCCAGGCCGCAAGCGCGTTTTGCGCGAGAGTGGCTGCGGCGCATGGGTGAGGTATTCGACGGTACGTGGAATCGACACTCCTGCGACGAAGCCGCACGGGTCTGGAGCGACGAGCCGCTGAGTGCTACGGTCGCGCCGACCGCAGCGTTTTATCCGTTTGCCGCAACGCCGATCGGTATCGCTTCGCTGTTCGTGCAAAACGCCACATTGCCGCGCGGAGTCTACAGCATGCACTTGTGGGCGCATTTGTGGTGGCAGGAAAAACGTATCGATTTCACGCTTTTTCATGCGGGTTTGCTGACGGACGACTACGTGCGCACGGCCGATACCACTTACGCCAAATTGGCGCGACGTTTTCTCGATGACTCATTCGACGATGCGTCTTGAAATCGACACACCCACAATCGGTAAACAGGCGTATACGCTCTGCGCGATGGCATGCGTCGCACCTCGGCGAAACAGTGTGCAAATCTCAGTCGAAAATCAAATCGCCGGTACGCGAAGGCATCACGATACGCCCGAGCGGTGGCGCATATTCGCGCAACCGCGTTTCGAGTACACGCCGGCGCGCCAGCAATTGCGCGCCATGCAAACCCTTGTGCGCCGAAATCGCCTGATGATGCG
>JANXUW010000043.1 GCA_025351985.1 Pseudolysobacter sp. | reverse complement strand
AATGACAACGTCAGGTAGCCGTGCGCGATCGTGGATCCGTATGGCGATTCGCGGCGCGCACGTTCGGGATCGGTATGAATCCATTGCGTATCGCCGGTGGCCTCGGCGAAACGCTGGATGCGCTGCTGGTCGATCGTCAACCAATCGCTGCACGCGACTTCGCGGCCGAGCCAGCCCGATAACGCTTCGAGATTTTCGATGATTTGCATGGTCTGGCTCAGGCGATTTCGAACAGACCCGCGGCGCCTTGGCCGCCGCCGACACACATCGTCACCACCGCGTATTTCACGCCGCGTCGTTTGCCCTCGATCAGCGCGTGACCGACCAGGCGCGCACCGCTCACGCCGTACGGATGGCCGACCGCGATTGCGCCGCCGTTGACGTTGATGCGGTCGTGCGGAATGCCGAGCGTATCCATGCAATACAACACCTGCACGGCGAACGCTTCGTTGAGTTCCCACAGGCCGATGTCGTCGACTTTCAGGCCGGCGCGCTTGAGCAGTTTCGGCACCGCGAACACCGGGCCGATACCCATTTCATCCGGCTCGCAACCGGCAATCGCGAAGCTGCGAAAGATGCCGAGCGGTTTGATCCCGCGCTGCTCGGCGAGCTTGCCATCCATCACCACGGCCGCCGATGCACCGTCGGAAAACTGGCTCGCGTTGCCGGCGGAAATCACGCCGCCCGGCAGCGCGCTGCGAATCTTCGCAACGCCTTCGTAGGTCGTATCGGCGCGGATGCCTTCATCGCCCGTCACGGTCACTTCGCGCGTCATCAATTGCAGCGTTTTCGGATCGGCCACGCCGGCGAGCACGGTGATCGGCACGATCTCGTCGTTGAATTTTCCCGCAGCTGCGGCGGCTGCCGCACGTTGCTGGCTTTCGGCGCCGTAATGATCCTGCCGCTCGCGCGAAATGCCGTAACGCTTCGCCACGGTTTCGGCGGTCTGCAACATCGGCCAGTACAGTTCCGGCTTGTGCTCGAGCAGCCAGCCTTCGCTGAGCATGTGCATATTCGTATACGGCTGCACGCACGAAATACTTTCCACGCCGCCGGCGACATGGATATCGCCTTCGCCCGCGATCACGCGCTGCGCCGCCATCGCGATCGCCTGCAGGCCGGACGAACAAAAACGATTCACGGTCGCGCCCGGCACGGTGACGGGCAAGCCCGCGCGCAACGCAATCTGCCGTGCGATATTGACGCCGGTCGCGCCTTCGGGATTGGCGCAGCCCATCAACACATCTTCGACTTCGGTCGGATCGATGCCGGCGCGCGCGACCGCGTGCTGCACGACATGACCACCAAGCGTCGCGCCGTGCGTCATGTTGAAGGCGCCCTTCCAGCTCTTGGCCAGACCGGTGCGTGCGGTGGAAACGATGACTGCTTCTTTCATGTGTTTTCCCGATCGAATTCGTGTGGATCAGCGGTTGAACGACTGGCCGGCCTCGGCCAGTTGCACCAGCAATGGCGCGGGTTCCCAGGCGTTGCCTTCGTGGCCTTTGGCATAGCGGCGCATCGCCGCGAGCACGTTGTACAGGCCGACGCTGTCGGCGTAGAACATCGGGCCGCCGCGCCAGATCGGGAAGCCGTAGCCGGCCAGATAAACGATGTCGATATCGGATGCTTTGGCGGCGATGCCTTCTTCGAGGATATTTGCGCCTTCGTTGACCAGCGCGTAAACCAGCCGCTCGACGATTTCCTCGTCGCCGATCGCACGGCGGGTCAGGCCGATATCGGCGGAGTGTTTTTCGATCAGCGCATTCACCTCGGCCGACGGGTATGCATTGCGATCGCCGGGCTTGTAGTCATACCAACCCGCGCCGGTCTTCTGGCCGTAGCGACCGAGTTCGCAGATCAGGTCGGCAGTCTTCGAATACGTGAGATCGGGTTTTTCGAGTGCGCGGCGTTTGCGAATCGCCCAGCCGATATCGTTGCCGGCGAGATCGCCCATACGAAACGGTCCCATCGCGAAACCGAACTTTTCCATCGCGCGATCCACCTGCTGCGGCAGCGCGCCTTCGTCGAGCAGAAATCCGGCCTGGCGGCTGTACTGCTCGATCATGCGGTTGCCGATAAAACCGTCGCAGACGCCCGACACCACCGCGGTCTTGCCGATCTTTTTCGCCAGCGCCATCACCGTTGCCAATACATCTTTGGCGGTCTGTTTGCCGCGCACGACCTCAAGCAATTTCATCACGTTCGCCGGGCTGAAAAAGTGCATGCCGAGCACATCGTGCGGACGGGCGGTAAACGCGGCGATGCGATCAACATCCAGCGTCGAGGTGTTGCTCGCGAGGATCGCGCCGGGTTTTGCCGCGGCATCGAGTTGGGTGAACACCGCCTGCTTGACGCTGTATTCCTCGAACACCGCCTCGACGATCAGGTCGGCATCTTTCAAATCGTCATACGACAACGTCGGTGTGATCAACGCCATGCGCTGCTCGACCTGTTCGGGGGTCAGCTTGCCTTTCTTCGCGCTGTTTTCGTAATTCTTGCGGATCGTCGCGAGGCCGCGATCGAGCGCATCCTGTTTGGTCTCCAGCAAGGTCACCGGCAGTCCGGCGTTGAGGAAATTCATGCTGATGCCGCCACCCATTGTGCCGGCGCCGATCACACCGACCCGACGGATGTCGCGCAGCGGCACGTCCGCGCCGATATCGGCAATCTTGCCCGCGGCGCGCTCGCCGAAAAAGCCGTGGCGCAGCGCTTTGGATTCGGGCGACTGGATCAACGATGCGAACGCTTCGCGCTCGACTTGAAAACCTTGATCGAACGGCTTCAATACCGCTGCTTCGATCGCGTCGAGGCATTTCAGCGGTGCCGGATAATTGACCGATGCGGCGGTGACCGCGGTGCGCGCAAAGCCGAGAAAACCTTCGGCGTTTTCGTGCTTGATTTTCCAGTCGCGCACCTTCGGCAATTTTGCGTCGCTGCTCGCGACTTCACGCGCCAGCGCCATCGCGGCTTCCAGCGCATTGCCGTCGACCACGCGATCGAACAGCCGGGTTTTGGCGAGCAGCGCCGCCGCCACCGGCGTGCCGGAAACGATCATGTTGGTGGCAGCTTCCAGACCCACCGCGCGCGGCAGGCGTTGCGTGCCGCCGGCGCCCGGCAACAAGCCGAGTTTGACTTCCGGCAAACCGATTTGCGCGCGACCATTGGCGACGCGATAGTTCGCGCCGAGCGCGAGTTCGAGGCCACCGCCGAGCGCGAGTCCATTGATCGCGGCCACGACCGGTTTGCTGCTGCGCTCGAACGCGGCGATCACGGTCGGCAGGGTCGGTTCCTGCTCGGCCTGCGGCGTGTTGAATTCGCGAATGTCGGCGCCGCCGGAAAAAGCGCGCTCGCCGCCGGTAACCACGATCGCGCGCACTTGCGCATCGTCCAGGGCCTTGGTCAACGATTCCACCAGACCACGACGCGTGGCGATGCCGAGGCCGTTGACCGGCGGATTGGCCAGGGTGAGTACGGCAATGCCGTCATGGATTTCGTAGCTGACTGACATCTTTTTTCCTGCGTGGTTGTGATGGATCGCGATGACGTTTTTATGGGCTATTCGTACCGCTTTTCTGGAGACGAGGCAGCATGTTTGCAGCGTGTGAGCGTTCTAGCTGTTTCGCCTTATCAAGCGCACCCAAGTTCCGCATAATGGAACTTTGTTCTGAATGCCCGATATCGTACCGACACCTCGCCGCTTCGACAAGAGTAGAAGCATACGCTTGCGAATGTGAGTGCGGCCTTTTAGGATGCCATTCGATTACAGAACATAGTTCCGCATCACGGAATTAAACTTCCATCCACTGACTGGATCTCGCATGGATTTCTCCTACACGCCGAAAGTCGAAAGTTTGCGCGCCGAACTCACGCGCTTCTTCGACCAGTACATTTATCCGAACGAAGCCGCGTATATGCAGGAAATCCAGCGCAACCGCGACAACGGCAACGCGTGGATTCCGACCGAGGTGATCGAGCAATTGAAACCTCGCGCTCGCGAGCTAGGTTTGTGGAATTTGTTCCTGCCGCGCTCGCCACGCGCGCCCGAAGGATTGTCGAATCTCGAGTACGCGCCGCTGTGCGAAATCATGGGCCGCGTGACCTGGGCGTCGGAGGTTTTCAACTGCTCCGCGCCCGACACCGGCAACATGGAAACCATCGAACGCTACGGCAGCGAAGCACAAAAAGATCGCTGGCTCGAACCGTTGCTGGCCGGAGAAATCCGCTCGGCTTTCCTCATGACGGAACCCGCCGTGGCGTCGTCGGACGCGACCAATATCCAGTGCTCGATTCGCCGCGACGGCGACGAATATGTGATCAACGGCCGCAAGTGGTTTGCGTCCGGCGCAGGCGATCCGCGTTGCGCGCTGTACATCGTGATGGGCAAGACCGATCCGGATGCCACGAGCCATCAGCAGCAGTCGATGGTGCTGGTGCCGGCCGACAGCAAAGGCATCGAAGTGTTGCGTCCGTTGTCGGTGTTCGGTTACGACGATGCGCCGCACGGACACATGGAAATCGAGCTGCGTGACGTGCGGGTGCCGGTCAGCAATTTGCTGCTCGGCGAAGGCCGCGGTTTCGAGATTGCGCAGGGAAGATTGGGGCCGGGACGCATCCACCATTGCATGCGCATCATCGGCGCGGCGGAGCGTGCGCTGGAGCTGTTGTGCCAGCGTGTACAAACACGTGTGGCGTTCGGCAAGCGCATCGCCGATCACTCGATCTGGCACGAGCGCATCGCCGATTCGCGCTGCATGATCGAGCAGGCGCGGCTGCTGACGTTGAAGGCCGCATCGATGATGGACACGGTCGGCAACAAGGTCGCGCGCGCCGAGATCGCGATGATCAAGGTGGTCGCGCCGAGCATGGCCTGCCAGATTCTCGACTGGGCCATCCAGGCGCACGGTGGCGCCGGCGTGAGCCAGGATTTTCCGCTCGCGGGCCTGTATGCCGGCATCCGTACCTTGCGTCTCGCCGATGGCCCGGACGAAGTGCATCGCGCCACCATCGCCAAGCTCGAACTGGCGCGGCACACGATTCGTGCGACGGCATGAATGCCTGCGACACGGATCGCGCCGGAGTGAAACATGGGTAGTCCGAAGCGCGCCATCCACACCTTTGCGCAGAATATCGACGACAGCCATCCGCAATTCGTCAGCGCCGTGGCGCGCGCGTTTTCGATCCTGCGTTGCTTCGAACAAGGCGCGCAATACCTCGGCAATCAGGACATCGCGCGGCAGACCGGCTTGCCGAAAACCACGGTATCGCGCCTGACCTTCACCCTCGCCGCGCTGGGGTATCTGAACTACAGCGCCGCGCTCGAAAAATACGCGCTCGGCACGGCGGTGCTGTCGCTCGGCCATGCCTTGATCAAGAGCAACGACGTGCTTGCGATCGCGCGTCCGCTGATGCGCGAACTGGCCGACTACACCCAGTCGGCGGTGATGCTGGCCGAAGGCGACCGCGAGCACCATCGCATGGTGTTGCTCGAAGTCTGCCAGGGCGATGCGACGTTCCAGATGAACCTGACCGTCGGCGCGCGCGTGCCGCATGGCTCGACTGCGTTGGGTCGCGCTGATCTGGCATCGCGCTCGGATGAAGCCTTCGAGCGCTACCTCGTCAATCTCGAAAAAGAATGCGAGCCAGGCTACTGGCCGCGGATTCGCGCCGGCATCGTGCGTGCGCGCCAGGATTACCAGAACTATGGATTCTGTTTCTCGATGGGCGACTGGAACGCCGAGGTTTTTGCGATCGGTGTCCCGCTGGTTTCCGCCGACGGCAGCCGCGTGCTCGCGTTCAACTGCAGCGGTCGAGTATCGGTGATGACGCGCGAAAAACTGTTGCAGGATTTCGGCCCGAAACTGTTGGCGTTACGCGACAAGGTGCTGGAGCGTACCAAAGGGCGGTTTTGATTTCTTTGCCTCGATTGATGCTTGATCCATGCATGGCGTTGCCGCCGACGTATGTGCTGAAACGCTGCCATTGAGCGAGCTTGAAACGTCCTGCATGTTTCGTCACACGAAGATCCGCAGGCATGAAGAAACATGGCAGAATTCCGTGGCTATGGCCTGAGCTCCCAGTATCAGGTTGCAGCGAGGGTCAAGATTGACGGGTGCGCTGGCGCGAATAATTTGTCAGCGCCGGGAACACACGTTTTTGCCTAGGAGTTGGTAATAGCGATTACTTGTCGAATCCAACACGCCAAGTCGCAGCATAGGATTCAACGCAAATCGTGCTCAATTTACCCAGCAATGACAGGAGTCGGGACTACATGACAAAAGCGTGGATCAACAGAATTCTCGCAGCCATCGTTTTCTTCGCGATGTCTAATGTCCACGCTACGCAGACTTTTCAGCGCGGCGACTATGCATTTACTGTCGCAAGTACGCCGGATTGGGTACAACCTCGTTCAGTGGCAGCTACGTGGGATCCGCAAGCACCGGGCTTGGCTGGCGAGCGCTGGCGCTATTGGCTGGTCGATTTCCAGGCCGACCGCCGCGCCGGTGTGCGAGTGCGTTATTACGATATGGCGTATGAAGCCGTCACCTCGGAATTGGCGGGCGATGCAGCAAAATTCGAGACGGATTTTTTTCCGGAATTCCAGCGACTCACCTTTTACGAAGTCTCAGTGCGGCGCGAGGGTGTATGGCAGGATCATCTCGACCCCAAGCGCGTGACAATGGCCCGCCGGGAAACCAGCTTCGAGCAGGACATGACCACCGGCGCGATCTCCGCACTACTGGTTCTCGATGACATTCGGGCCGGCGATGTGGTTCGGGTTCGTTACGGCATCGAAGGCGAGAATCCGGTTCTCGCCGGGCTGGACGATGAGCGGGCCAGCTTTGCGACCACCTCGGTGATGCTTGATCGAAGCATGCGTATTCTTTTTGATAAGGATGCAAAAATCGCAATTCGGCGACTTGACTCGGCCCCAGAGCCGGTCGAGAAAAAAAGCGAGGGTTTGCATGAGCTTCAATTATCTGTGCATGGCATAGCTGCTTTTCATGATGAGGGCGTGTACCCGGTGTGGTATTGGCGTGTGCCTCAGTTGGTCGTCTCGGAAAATCGAACCTGGGCTGATGTCGCGGCATGGGCACGCACACTCTACCCGCCTTACAAAACCTTGCCGCCAGATCTGGAGCAGCGCATCGTGGGCTGGAAGCGCTTGCCAAGCGTTGATGATCGAATCTCGGCGGCGCTGCGCGCGGTGCAGGAGGAGGTTCGCTACTTCGGCACGGAAATCGGCGAAAACTCGCATCGCCCGGCCGAGCCCGCCGAAGCCTGGACAAAGCGTTATGGCGATTGCAAGGACAAGGCACGTTTGCTGGCAGCGATTCTGGATCGATTGGGCATCGAAGCCTATCCCGCCATCGTCTTGGCAACGCATACCAAGGGAGTAGCCGATCTTCCGCCGGCGGCGTCGGCGTTCGACCACGTCATTGTCCAGGTAAAACTGGCCGGCGAATCGATCTGGCTCGACCCGACCGCGACCCAGCAACGTGGACTTATCCGCAAGCTTGATCGGTTGGACTTTGGCGTGGCGCTGCCGGTGGCGTCGGGCACGCATGATCTGGTCAATGTTTCCGCACCGACTGCCATTGATCGTGTCAGCGGCGTGGAACGCTACACACCGGCGGCGGACGGCAAGATCGTGCTGGACGTAGAGACGCGTTATGCAGGTAATGCCGCCGAACAATTGCGCCGCTCGTTACGCGTGCACAACAAGGATGAACTTGATCGCCGTTACGCGGATTTTTATCGAAAGCGCTATGGTGATGTCGAGATAAAAACCCCTGTGGAGATTCGCGAGCTCGACGCGGAGGACAGCGTGGTGATTCATTCCAGCTACGCGCTTGTGTCGGCATGGGAACACAACACGTCCTCATCGCGGGTGATCGATATGTATGCTGATCTCATCGCGGAGCGCGTCGGTTTGCCCAAGACCATGGTGCGCACGGCGCCTTTGGCGATTGCACATCCTGCCGACGTCGAGCAAACCGTTGAAATGCAATTTCCGACGGGCTGGCACTGGCTCGGCAAAGACGAGAAAAAAACCATCGAAAACGCGTTTGTGCATTACGAAAAAGACGTTCATGTCTCGGGCAATATCGTGCGCAATATCCAGCACTACACATCGCGCGAGGATGCCTTGGACATAAAAGAGGCCAACAGCCATATCCAGCGTTTGCGCGAACTCAACGATGCCCTCAACCAGCGTATGGCATTCGCTCAATCAGAGCCCGATGATCAGAAACAACGCAGACAGCGCCTGGAGAACGCGCTGCGCAATATCATGGACAAACAGCAGGACGACAACCATGCGCCGGCCCACCACTGAGATACGTGCGTCGCACTGGATAATCGTCGCTGCCCTTGTCATCGCATATTCAGCCGGTGCAGCCGCAGCAGATGTTCGACCGCACGAAACGGTAAAAACAACGCAGGCAAGCGTCGCAATAAACACAGCCGAGGACGACAAGTTCATCGAGGGACTTTGGGATCAATTCTTGACTAACGGTGACCGGGAAAAGGTCATGGCAAGCTATGACGT
>JANXUW010000419.1 GCA_025351985.1 Pseudolysobacter sp. | reverse complement strand
CTGGCGATTGCACGGCAACGCGAAAGTCTGGGTGCGATTCTCGCCACCGGCTGTAATCTCGATACGTGCAGCGCGTCGTTGAACGCGCTGAAATCGCAGCTCGATCCGTCGCTGCAATTGTTCACCGATTTGCTGCGCAATCCGGCCTTCCGCGATGCCGACATCGCGCGCATTCGCGGCCAATGGCTGGCCGGTATTGCGCAGGAAAAAACCGAGCCGACCGGACTCGCGCTGCGAGCATTGCCGCCGCTGCTGTACGGCGCCGGGCATGCGTATGCGATTCCGTTCACCGGCAGCGGCACGCCGGAATCGATCCAGTCGCTGGATGCCGACGACCTGCGTACGTTTGCGCGCGATTTCCTGCGCCCCGACAACGCCAAGATCCTCGTCGCCGGTGATACGACATTGGCCGAAATCGTACCAAAGCTCGATGCCGCGTTCGGCGACTGGAAAGCATCGGCCACAGCGATTCCGAAAAAGAATCTCGGTCTCGTGGCGCTGCAGGAAAAACCGCGCGTGTTCCTGCTTGATCGGCCGGGATCGCAGCAGTCACTGATCCTCGCGGGCTCGGTCGCGCCATCGACCAAGGCGCCGAACAATCTCGAAATCAAGACCATGAACAGCGCATTCGGCGGCGTGTTCACCTCGCGCCTGAACCTGAATCTGCGCGATGCCAAACACTGGTCGTACGGCGCGGGCAGCTTTCTCAGCGATGCGATCGGCCAGCGCCCGCTGATGTTGTATGCGCCGGTGCAGACCGACAAGACGGCGGAGTCGGTCAGCGAAATCTTGCGTGAGGCGCAGGATCTGATCGGTTCGAAACCGCTGACCGATGTCGAAATTCGCAAGGTCAAGAACAGCGACGTGCGCTCGTTGCCGGGCGCGTTCGAAAGCACCGGTGCGGTATTGGGTTCGATGAAAAATATCGTGATCTACGGCCGTCCAGATGACTATGTGCAAACCCTGAAGCAGCGTATCGAAGCACAGAAAGACAGCGACATCGACGCTGCTGCCAAGGAAATCGTGCACCCGCAGTCCTTGACCTGGGTGATCGTCGGCGACCTCAGCAAGATCGAAAAATCGGTGCGCGCGCTGAAACTCGGCGACGTCAAAATCATCGATGCCGATGGCAAGATCGTGCGCTGATTCGACCACTGATTTTTCGACAACGAAGATGCCGCCAGTTCGCGCTACACTCTGTCATGCAAAATTTACGGAGCACCACGACGATGAATAAATTCCTCTTGCCAACCTTGTTGTGCGTCGCGCTCGGCGCATGTACGTGGGTCAAACTCGATACCCAGGCGCAGAAGATTCGCGTTGCCTACGACGGCAATGTGAGCGGCTGTCGCGACCAGGGCAAGGTGTCGGTATCGGTGCGCGATCACGTGAGTTTTTACCATCGCAGCGAGTTGAAAGTGCGCGATGAACTGGAAACTCTCGCACGCAACGAAGCGGTCGACATGCACGCCGATACGCTCAAGCCGCTCGGCGATCCGGTCGATGGCTCGCAGAGTTTCGGCGCGTATTCGTGTGGCGCAAAACCGGCCGCACCGCATGTGCGAGGAACGCCGGCAGGCGAAAAGAAAGACGACGTGGAAACCTACCCGATCAAGAACTGACATGAGCGATAACCGTCCCTTTTCTGCGGTTCGGCGCATCGGCCAGATTGCGCTTTCGGTGCACGATCTCGATCGTGGTGTGGTTTTTTATCGCGATGTGGTCGGCCTGAAATTCCTGTTCCAGGCGCCGAATGTCGCGTTCTTCGATGTCGCTGGCGTGCGCCTGATGCTGGGCCTGGCGGAATCGTCCGAGTTCAAGCCGGAAGGCACGGTGTTGTATTTCGACGTTGCTGATCTCGATGCCAATTTCACCGCGATGCACGAACGCGGCGCGGAAGTCGAACAGGCGCCGCACTTCATCGCCAAGCTCGGCGAGAAGGATTTGTGGATGGGATTTTTCCGCGATCCGTTCGGCAATCTGTTTGCGTTGATGAGCGAACGTTAGGGCCGGAATCTCCCGCCCTGAATAGCCGCGCGAGTATCCATCGCGCGGCAAATGTCCTGTCGCCAGTCCCTTTTGCGTGTTGTTAGGTCATGGTTCGGAATGTGCGCATTTCGAACCGTTTCCTCAACACTGATTCAAGGGAACTGTCCATGCACATTTCAATCCGTTCGCTCTGCCTGTTCAGCGCCGCTATCGCGTGCGCGCCCAACGCTTCAGCGGTCGAGGGCGATCACGACCCGAGTTTCAACGGTGGGCAGGTCCTGTCCGTGCCGATTCCTTACAACAATACGACCGATGATGCGCCAAAGCTGATGGACCTCAGCAAGCTCAGCAACGGCGCCTTTCTGGCCGCAGTCCGCTACGGCACGTATCCATCGTATACGGTGCGGTTGATCAAGATTCTCGCCAACGGCACGCTGGCGCCGACATTCGGTAGCAACGGCGTGCGCGACGCTGCCGATGCGCGGATCGACTGGGGTGCGATGGCCACGTTGCCCGGCCCCGATACCATCATCCTGGCGGGTTCGACCGTTGTACCCGGATCCAGTAATAGTGCCTACAGTTTTCACGTCGTGAGATTGGATTCGGGTGGCAGTGTCGACAGCACATTCAACGGCAACACCGGCTACAACGACACGAGTCCAGGATCTGTCCACAGCGGCGTCTACGATTACGTGCATGCCGTTACCGTGCTGCCTTCGACGGGCCAGATATTGGTGGCAGGCACAGTCGCGCCGCTGCCCAACAGCAACAACACGGGCATGGGAGTGCAGCGTTTGAATGGCAACGGCACCACGGATCTCTCATTCGGCTCCGCTACGTATGCGTTTCCGCTGACCGGAGCCACCGATGTCGCCGCCTATGCACTCACGGTGGATAACAATTTCCGCATCCTGCTTGCTGGCAGTTTCGGCGTTGGAACCGCGCACCCGGGTTTTGCTGCGGTGCGTTTTACTTCCACTGGAGCGGTCGACAGTTGCACCGTATCAAGCACCACGGGCCCGTGTGCTTATACCCATTCGTTTACCAGCAGCAACGGCGGTTATGCCTCCGATATACGCGTCGATCAAACCGGCAAGATCTACGTCATCGGGACCAACAACTTCGGCACTAGCCCCGGCGCCCAGAAAAACAGCATCCTGCGCATGACCGATCAGTTCGCCCTCGACACCACCTTCAATCCCAGCGCCGGATCCGAATCGTTTTTCATTCAATCGGGCTCGACCAGCGAATCTGATGAGCCACCCAGCGCCGTGGTCGACGTCAAAAATCGCTTGATGGTGACCAGTGCTGATGCGTTCGTTGGCATTGCGCGCTTCCTGCCCAGCGGCGCCTACGACGGCACCTACAACAATCACAGCACTTCGGCCGGGACGGTAATAGCAGAGCCTTATAACGGAACTGACTACCCCGCGGATCGACCGCGCATACTGCTGGATGGTGATCGCCCGGTGATTGCTGCGATCACCACCCCACAAGGTCAAAGTTCGTACACCTTGAAAATCACCCGCCTGCTCGGCGACAAGATTTTCAGCAACGGGTTTCAATAAGTCGCGGCGACCGTGGCGCGAATCTGCGATTGTCAGCGCGCGCAGACCACGCCGCCGCTGGCCTTTGCTCTCCGCTACAATTGCGACGATGAGCGATGATACAACCCCACTCCGCAAACCGAATCCACTGCTGGTCGTGCTTGGGCGCGCATTGGAATCCGCGCTCAATCGCGCCGTGGCGCTGGATGACGAAACGCAGCAGCGGCTGAAGGCGCTGAATGGTCGCGCGATCGCGATCGATTTTTCTGGCATCGGTGTGGCGATGCGGATCGCGGTCGAGAACGATCGCCTGCAGGTCGGCCCGGCGTTCGCCGCCGATGCCGACCTGAAACTGCGCGCGAGTCCGGCGAGTTTTCTCGCGCTGGCTTTTCGCCGTGGTGAAAGTACCGCGCTGCCGGCCGGCAAGGTCGAGATTTCCGGCGACGCCGAACTCGCGCGACGCATCGAAAAACTTGTGCGCAATTTCCAGCCGGATATCGAGGAAGCATTCACGCGTGTGTTCGGCGATGTGATCGGTTATCAGATTGCGCAGGCATTCAAGCGCGCGTTCGACTGGAGCCGCGAGAGCGCGAAAAACCTGCTGCAGGACAGCGCTGATTTTTTGCGCGACGAAAGTCGCGATCTCGTCGCGCCGGCCGAGATGGAGCAATTTCTCGACGAGGTCGATACCTTGCGCGACGACACCGATCGGCTCGAAGCGCGCATCGCGCGATTGAGCCAGAATCTGCAAGGCCGTCGCGCATGACGCCGTTGCGGCAGTTGCCGCGCCTGCTGCGCATCGCGGCAGTGCTGTTGCGTTATCGGCTGGATGAGCTGGTCGATGCGGCGCATCTGTTCCGTCCGCTGAAAATGATCCGGCCTTTTTTCCCGAAACCGCGCGCCGATGTC
>JANXUW010000025.1 GCA_025351985.1 Pseudolysobacter sp. | reverse complement strand
GCAATTTTCTTCACTGAGGTTCAGCGCTAATCAGGTTGAGACTTGAGGAGTAGCCAGCCACAGATGGCTACGATCGTTAGCGCAACCACCGAGGAGAACAGCGCGGGCCGGCCACCACCCTTGAGGCTCTGCCACCATGTGGTAAGGCTGGTGAGCAGCACAAGCCACACACCCCCAACATAGGCACCCTCACCCAGAGCAGTCGTCATAATTCCGCGTTGCTCATTCGTGGAAGTAGCGACGACTACGATCAAGATGACGAATAGTGCTGCAAGCATCCAAAGCCCAAATTTCTCACGGCTAGTCACAACATACCTCTCTTGCGGGTCGGGCTAACTAAAATTAGACCCCGGATGCGGGGCGTTGCACGGGATGGTCCGGCCAAGAGCCGGTTCAGTCAAGTAACTTTCTAATTGGCATCGAGCACATATTACCTAGCCATCGAATATAAACTCGCTCAAAACAATCCATGCAACTGCCGTTATTCGAAGGATTAATCTATTACGTCCCCCGGAAGTTGAGGCTTAATACGAAAACGCATCACTCAAATCCATTCTCAAATAAATCATCCTCGACATAACGCCATATTCCGCCAAGCCAATTACCGGAAACAATAATGGTCTGCGATCCATTGTGCGTAACCGCCGCGCGCTTGGCGCCGTTGCTCATCGCGGGTACGGCAGTCATCGCCGACCAGTGTGTTCCTATGGTCGGTGAGGATTGCAAATTCGGCGCGTAACTTGCGCTGGACGCGAACGAATCCTCGGCATAAATCCGCAGCGTCGTGCCGAAGATCGCATTGGATGACGCGGTGCTGACCTGCGTCCACGTCTGGCCGTAGTCGGTGCTTTTGAATACGCCATCGGGATTGACCGAAGGCACGTAGATCACGCCCTGCCCGGCTTGGTAAATCTGTGTGCTGCCGTGTTTGTGCTCGTAGGTCGGCGCGACGTGGGTCCAGCTTGCGCCGCCATTCGCGCTGCGCCAGATGCCTTGCGTGTTGGAATCCCACTGCGCTTGCGTGAGCCACGTCGTGCGCGTGCTGGTCGCGTTGCCGGTTTGCACAAAAAACGGATAAAGCGATACGCCGCTATTCGCGGGCACGCTGATCGTGCTCCAGCTCATACCGCCATCGATCGATTCGGAGATTCCGGGATACCCATGAAATCCCGCGATCAGATGCTGGCCGTCGTTCGGATCGACATCCAGCGCATACACGTCGTTGGCAAAATAATTGTTGCCGGATGCGCTGCCGACCGTCGTGTTGTTCACCGCGTAGGCAACCCAGCTCACACCGCCATCGACACTTTTCCACACGCCCGCGGCGGCATCGCCGGTGGCAGTCCACAAGGTTGGTGGTGTGGCCGGATTGCGGCTGGCATTCGGGTCGATTGCCGCGGTCCAGAGTTTGCCGCCGTCGAGTGCCGCGCCATTGCTGCCGGTGTTGGCCTTGGCCCACGTCAGGCCGTAGTCGACGGATTTCCAGACGCCTTGGTAACACGTGAATGCGTAAAGATCGCTAGGCCGCGCCGGATCGGCGAGAACATCCTGCACGCCGTAGTTATCGTTGTTGAACGACGAACCGACCAGATTGATTGCCGATGGCGTGACATTGGTCCAGCCGAGCGGCGGGGACGCATGCACGCTGATCGCCGGCAGTCCGCAAAAAATGACTGCGCCGAGAAATAATATCGGCGTGGAAAGACGCTGGCGAATGTAGTGGCCGCACATGGGCGATCACTCTAATCCATCACCGGATGCGATACACGTGGTGGGACATCACGGCTGCCGAACGCAGCCGTGACGTCCTGATCCCTTTACTGACGCACAAACAACGTCAGCGGCAATTTCGCCCACGTCGGCAACGGCATTGCGAGATCGGTCGAACCGCCGACCAGCATCGCCTCAATCGGCTGCGTCGGCTTGCCGCTGCTCAGCGCCAACGCGAGATGCGTGACGCTGCTGGCGAGATCGCTCCATACGCTGCGGCTTTCTTCGCCATTCGCCGCGATGCTGACCACACGCATTTGCAGCGTGCCTTCGAGCTGCACGATCTCGACGCGGAACGTGTCGCGACCCGATGCATCGGTCGCCTTGAACCACGTGGCTGGTATCGCGCTCACCGATGCGGCTTGCGGCGCATTGAGGTTCAAGGTCGCTGCATCATCCAGCGTGCCGGCCGCTTCGAACGCGCCAGCGCCGTTCAGCGCACCGTCGCCGCCGGCCTCCAAGCCATTGCGGAAGATCACGATCTGCACCGTGGCCGCGGCGACGGTGGTATTTGCGCCGCCGATGTTGTACTGCGCGTTGACCATGACCGAGTTGACGATCTGATCGGTCGGCAGATTCGGATCGGTCGATACCGTGCTCGACAAGACGTAGGTCGCACTGCCACCAGCGGGCAAGCTGACGATCGTGTCGCTGATCGCACCGGTTCCGCTGCTGCAATTTACCTGGTTGCTGCCGATGCAAAACCAGCTCGTGCCGATGCTCGCCAATGCTGCTGGCAATGTGTTCTGCACCGTCACGTTGCTGGCATTCGATGGGCCGTTGTTGGTTATCGCGATGACGTAATCAAGCGTGTGACCGTACTGCACATACTGACGGCTCGGTGCGACCGAAATCGCCAGGCTGTACTGCGCGGCTCCGGTGGCGGCAAACCCGACCGGGCTGCCACTCAAACCGGTGGCGCTGGCACTCAACGTATCGCTGGCGTTCGGATCGGCGGACAACGTCCACGCACCGACACTGGCGATGCCGCTCGCATTGGTAATTTGCGTAGCGCCGGTGACCGAACCCGAATTGCTGCCGGTGGCAAAGGTGACAGTCACGCCCGACACCGGATTGCCGCCTGCGTCGGTCACGATCACTGCAGGCGAAGTGGCCAGCGCAGCGCCGGCAATACCCGTGAAACTGATCGGGCCAAACGCGGCAATGTTCGTCGCAGGGCCGGCATTGACGTTGATCAGCAGCGATGCCGTGGCGTAGTTGGTGCTGCTCACGCCGTCTACCGTCGCGACGATCTGGAACGCACCCGATTTTGCATAGTTCACCCGCAGCGCCGTGGTGGCGTCGTAGCCCACACCGATCGGGAAACCCGCTGGCGGACCAAACGTACCGCAAAGCTGCGTGTTGCCGTTGCACAGTACGAGCGGAATCGATTGGTAAACGCTGCCATCGAAATACTGCACCACCAGATCGCTCGCACCGATGCCGCCGCTGCGACTGACGACAAAATGCACCAGCGTATTTTCCGTCGTCGCACCACCGGCGTTGAGGATGCGCGCGTTGTAGCCGGTGACTGCCGTGGCGACACTCGCCGTTTGCGGGCCGGCCAGGGTCAGCGCGATTCTGCTCGCTGTCTGCACGACGTTGGTGCTGTGACTATCCACCGCATAAACCGTGTGCGTGCTGACGCCGACCACGCTGCCGGCGGCGGTGTAATTGGTGCCGCCAGCACCGTTGGCGTAATTGAAGGTGTAGCGGAACGGCGTTGTCAGATCGTAACCCTGGGGGATTGCAAAACCACCGACCGGGCCGTAATCCACGACCAGTGCACCGCCACTCAAGGTCAGCGACAACGGCTGGTAGCTGCTGCTGCTCGTATCGTAATACTCGGCGGTGATGTCACCGGCTTGAATGCCACCAGCGCGATCACTGCTGATCGCCAGATGCACGACGGAATTCTCGCTCAAGGCCGGCCCGGCATTCGCCACTTCGCCCGTGAACACGGTCGGCACACTCGCCTGCACATTCGTCAGCGGACCATCGAGCTTGAGTACAACGCCGGCACCAAGGCCATAATTGACGAGGCCGAGTGCGGCGTTGTCGTTGACGTCGTAGGTGCGCGCGAACAACGCGGCTCGTTGTGTTACATCCATCGCCGCCGGTACCACGCCGCCGAACTGATTGTTCGCGGCTTGCACATTCGCGCGGAACGGACGCACTTGCGTATTGGCAAGGCCACCGGGCGCGTTGACATCGTTGTAATCAAGGAAGGCACACAACGGCGCGACGCCACCCGGCCACGTGCCGACGACGTTGAGGTTGGTATCGCAATGCTGGTTGATCAGGTTGAAGTAAAACTGGTGCGCCGGATCGAACAGATTGGCATCGGCGGCCTGGCTGCTGCCGAACAACAACGCACCGAATGCGGCGGTGCCATTGGCATCGTTGTCATCGATGAATTCGGCTGCGCGCCCTGCGCCATTCACACCGCTGCCGTTGAAGCTATTGCGCAACACCGTGATCGACATCGGGTACGGCGCTTGCGGCGGCGTATTCTGGTTGATGTTCTTGTTGCTCACGACCAGGCTGACGAAATCGGTCGCGCCGGCGAGCGGCGTGAACGTGTTGCCGGTAAACGTGGCCTGCGGGAAATTTTCCACAGTCGCGCCGCGATAGCCCTTGGCATATCCGAGCAGCTGATTGTTGCTGACTGCGACCGGCACGCTTTGCGAATTGTCGATCAGGCGCAACACCGAGATATCGGCTTCGAGCTGGGTCTGTGTCAAATTCAGCGCAGCCGAGCCTGGCGATGCGGTAATGACATTGTTGCTGATCGTGATCGGCGCGACACCGAGGTTCGGCGCATCAAACTCAAGGCCACCGCCATTGAACGCATTACCGCTGATCAGCAGCGCTGTCGGTCCGCCGACAACCGTGTTGGCGAAACGCACGATCGCATCATGATTCAAGCCGACGCTGGTATTGCCGGTGATCGTGCCGATGCCACGATCCATCGCGATACCGGCGCGGAACGCGGTCGCATTCGGCGTGGTGCTGGCGCTGATCGTATTGTCGCTGATCGTGACGTTCTGACCATCAGACTGCGACAGGCCCAGCGAGTTGTGGCCCGGATCGATATTGATCGAAATTCCATTTGTATACTTGTAGCTGGCGACACCCGAGGTGGAACTGGCGGTCTGCACGATCTGGTTATCGTGGATATTCAAACCGTCGATCGCACCGTTGGCGAGAATGCCCTCGGCGGCGTATTTCTTGTCCACGGCGATACGCAAATGATCGATGGTCACGTTTTTGGCACCATTGACGACCAGCACCGGTTGATTCGGTCCGCCGCTCAGACGTGTCAGGGTTGGCGGATTGTTGTTATCGACTGCCGTCAGACGCACGCCATTTTTCGTGGCGCCGAGCGTCGGCATCTGGTCGAACGTACCTTGCTCGATGAACACCGTGCCGCCTGGCGTCACAGCGGCAATGCCTGAGTTGATGACGGTGTTGCTGACGGTACATTGTGCGAGGTGGCAAGGATCGGTCGCGCCACTATTGGTTCTTCCCAGCAGAAAACTCCTGGCGGCGCGCACCAGCACCGAATCGATACCGCTGATGCCGCTGAAGCTGGCGCCGGCCGCGGCACCGGACAAGGCGAGTTTGTAATTCACGCCGCTGAACGTATTGCCGGTGCCGATGCTGATGACCGGCGAGCCGGCAACTTCGTTGGTGTCCTCGACGTAAATCGCGCCGAGCGTGATGTTGCTGAAGGCGATGTTCTGCACCAGCGCGCCGTTCACCGGGCCGGTGTAGTTGGTCGCATCGGTGGCGAGCACACCCGCATCGACATTGCTGACGGTGCCGCCATTTATCACGGTGGTCGCACTCAGTGTGCTGGTCCAATTGTTGAGCACGTAACCGGCACGTATGCGTGTGTTGGCGAGCGCACTGCCGTCGATGTGATTGTTGTTGATCACGACGGTTTGGGCGCTTTGCATCGATTCGATCTGCATGCCGTTCCATTGCCCGGTCTGCGTGGCGTTCAGCGCTGCAATCAGCGTGTTATCGGCATAGGTGTAGGTGCTGGCCGAACCGTAAAACAGGTTGTGGAAAATGCCGGTGCGCGTGGCGTGGATTTCATTGCGCAACACCGCCGGCGCCTGCAGTCCGGTATTCGCCGAGCTGTTGTTTTCGATCTGCAAACCGACGCGCACCTGATCCATCAGGTTGTCGCTGATCTGCGCATAGAAGTTGTCGCCGGCGTAGATGCCAAGCCCCCACGTCGAAGGATTGGTGATATTGGTGAAACGGTTCAACTGGAATCGATTGTCACCGCCAACGCCTGAATCCATATACGCATAAACACCGGCACCCGGCACATTGCGCAGCACCACGTTCTGCACCGTGATGCCGCTGCCGCTGGCGAACAAGCCCGCTGCGGCATCGGGATTGGCGCCGTTCAAATTGAGCGGATTGCCGCCCGCGGAAGAATTCAGACTCGGATTGTCGCCATCGACGATCAGGCCATCGAGCGATACGCCATCGGAGGCAATCGTGACTACTGCGCTGCTGTAGAGCGAACCGAGCGTGAGGCTGGAATCGATTACGGCGGGAACCAGAATGGTTTCGGCGAGATCACCGACGTTGCGCGTGCGCGCGTCGATGCCGCTCTGCGCACCTTCGATCGCCACCGGCTTGTTGATGACCAGATTCTGGCCCGCACCGCTGTTCTCGGCATACGTACCAGCGGCGATATGAATCGTGTCGTAGGCATTCGCTTGCGCAACCGCGTAGGTGATCGTCTTGCACGGCGATGCCTGCACGTTACACGCACCGCTGTCGGTGCCGCTCGTGGCGACATACCGATCGAAATCGAAACTGGTCTTGATGCTGCTGCCGGCCGCGGGCAGCACACTCAAATCATCGATGTAGACGCCGTGCGGGCGGTTCGTCACCGAGTTGGTGCCAAACGGTTGCTGACCTCCGCCATCGGCATTGCCGGAGATGCGAAAGCCAGCGTAATCGCTCGCGACAATCGTGCCTGGGGTGTTGCCGTAACGACCATCGAAATACGCAGCTTCCCACGAGCCGATAGCACCAGTGTCGAACACGACATTGCCGCTGGCATCGAAGATTTGATAATGAATCTGGTCGTTGCCGGTGTGGCAAACCGTGGCTGCGGGACACAAGGCCGGATCGCTCGTGACGGCACCCGGGCCGTTCACGAACGTGGCATCGATGTGCGCGCGATACCACACGCCGCGAGTCAAGGCCGGCGAATAATGGTCGACAAAACTGGCGTCGCCATCGCCGGCGGCGTCGTTGCCGGAAACTACTTCGGCCGCATCGACATGAAAACAACCGTTGCTGGTCGGACAGCCATTGCCGGCGGGTCCACCGGGGCCGGCGGCCTCATCGAACATGCCGAGATAAGTCATGCGATTGCCGGGAGCATCGCTGATCGTGGTCGAAACCGCGCTGCCCGGCTCGGGATGCGCGTCGTCGGGGGCGGCGCTGCGGAACCAGAAATCGTAGACCACGTGATTCGATAATGCGGTCTGCGTTGTCGCGCCAGCACCATCGTGATTGATTGCGGATGTCTCACCGACCGAGCCGAACTGCGGGCTCAGGATCTCATTGACGTAACCGCTGTGGAACCAGTTCGAGACACGCCACGAGTGGCCACCGCTGTGCGCGATGCCGGCGGCGATTTCTTCGTCGATACGCGTCGGCGAGTCGATGCTTTGCCAGCCACCCTGACCGTTGATCGAGGCATTCAGCAGCCGATCGTCGCTGGATTGCCATCCGCCAGCGGGCGCGGGAGTGATCTGTGTCGCCACGTAAGGGCCTACTTCGCGGCTATGCAGCGGAGCGACGTTAATTGTCTCTGCCTGACCATTTGCGGCAAAAATCCCGCTGACAACTAACAGACACAGTGAAAAATGACGCTTTGAACGAATCAGCGATTTCATTGCTCTCTCCATGATAGATACCCGATACACTTGAAACGCCCGAATATTCGTGCCACACGCGACAAGACGGCGTGAATGGTGCGATTCTGTTCACTCTAATCGCCAAGCGTGAACCTGATCACACTCCCATGCAATAGCTATGCCGCGTCAATTAGACGTAGGTCAAGAATGGCGCCGAACGCGATGAATATTGAGCTTGGATAAAAGAATGGCCGCGAGATTCAGGACGAGTCGAGTTAATGCAGCGCATCCACGCATGGCGGTATTTCGCGTGTGGCTTGT
>JANXUW010000413.1 GCA_025351985.1 Pseudolysobacter sp. | reverse complement strand
AACGGGCGATCAGCGGACGCTATCATGCAATCCGTCAAGCCAAGTATGCGCGGCGCTATCTGGCCGAAGCCGCGTACCGTTTCAACCGACGTTTTCGATTGCGCGAGATGGTGCCCCGATTGGCGCGCGCGATCATGCTCTGCGCGCCCTGTCCAGAATCGTCTTTGCGATTGGCCAGCAATTTTCTTCACTGAGGTTCGGCGCTAATCAGGTCCAGAGATCAGAAATGCGGATTCGCGAGCTGATTCAGGAAATTCGCGAGCAGCGGCGGATCGAGCGCAATCGCAAACACCACGCCATACGCCGCGCCCCACAGATGCGCGCTGTGATTGACGTTATCCGTGCCCTGCTTGTTCAGATAAAACGTATAAGCCAGATACAAACCGGCGTAGACGATCGCCGGCAGCGGCACCACGAAAACGATGATCGTCGACCACGGATGCAGCAGGATAAAACCGAACAGGACTGCAGAAACTGCGCCCGATGCACCAAGGCTTCGATACGCCGCGTTCTCGCGATTCTTGAGGTAACTCGGCAAAATCGATGCGACCAGCGCACCGGCATAAAACATTTCGAAACCGACGCTGCCGATCTGCGCCGTATAAAAACGCTCCGCCTCCGTGCCGAAAAAATACAGCGTGATCATGTTGAACAGCAGGTGCTGGAAATCGGCATGGATCAGGCCGTAACTGAGCAAGCGATAGTACTGCTTGCCGGCGCTCACCGCGGGCGGCCACAGAATCAGCTCGTTGAGCATCTTGAGATTTTGCAAAGCGAGAAACGAGGTGACACAGGTGATCGCGATGATCAGCAAGGTAATCGACATGAGAAATTCTGATCCGTTTTCTGGAAAGCGCTGGCGCTATGGCGGCGGGCATTATCGCGCACCCGCGATTGCTTTGGCATCAGTGCGATGCGTGTTTCGGCGCGTTCAATCGGCGATGTGCAACATGATCTTGCCGATGTGCGTGCTGCGCTCCATGAGCTCGTGCGCGGCGACAACCTGGTCGAGCTCGAACACGCTGTCGATCACGGGTGCGCAACGCCCGGCGGCGAGCAGCGGCCAAACGCGTTCGCGCAGTTCGCTCGCGATGACACCTTTCTCCGCTGTGCTGCGCGGACGCATCATCGAGCCCATGATGTGGGCGCGGCGGCGCATGAGTTCGGTGATGTCGAGTTCGACTTTTGCGCCTTGCATCGTCGCGACTTCGGCGAGTCGGCCATCCTTGGCGAGGCAGCGCAGATTGCGCGCGAAATATGGCGCACCGATGATGTCGAGAATCACATCGACGCCGCGGCCGGCGGTGAGTTGTTCGATACGCTCGGCGAAATCCTGCTCGCGATAATTAATCGCCGCGGTGACGCCGAATTTTTCGCAGGCCAGACATTTCTCGGCACTGCCAGCAGTCGCATACACGACCCCGGCGAATTCCCGCGCGAGCTGGATCGCGGTAATGCCGATGCCGCTGCTGCCGCCGTGCACGAGCAGTGATTCGCCTTTGCTCAGGCGCGCCATCTGGAAAATATTCGCCCACACCGTAAAGTAATTTTCCGGCAACGCCGCGGCGCGAATCGCATCGAAACCGTGTGGCCATGGCAAGCATTGCAGCGCGGGCGCGGCGCAATATTCGGCGTAACCGCCACCGTTGGTCAGTGCGCAGACCTTGTCGCCGAGCGAAAACCCACGAACCTCGACACCGAGCTCGACGATCTCGCCGGCCACTTCCAGGCCAATAATCGGACTCGCGTCCGGCGGCGGCGGATATACGCCTTTGCGCTGACCGATATCGGGCCGATTCACGCCCGCGGCCAGCACACGAATCAACACCTCGTGCGGCTTGATCTGCGGCAGCGCGCCGCTGACCACACGCAGCACGTCAGCTGCACCGGGATGGATCGCTTCGACATAACGCATTTGTTGCGGCAAATTCATGACCTTCCTTCCTGGTGTTTGCGCGCAGTCGGCGGCAGCAAACCGATACGCACGATGCGCGTGAGCAGAACGCCGTCGCGACGGATGCCGAGCGTGACGCGCTTGCCCGCATTGGCGCGCAACAGATCCTGGAATGCCGCCTTGTTCGCGATCGACTTGCCATCAAGCGTGAGCACCGCATCGCCGGCCAGCAGGTTCGCCGACGCCGCGGGCGTGCCGCCGATGATCGCACCGAGATTGACACCACCGCTGACACCCAACGTCTGTTGTTCGGTCGCATTGAGATCGCGAAAACTCGCGCCGAACGGCGGCTTGAAATGGACGTAATACGCGGCGGTCAGCGTGCTCGCGGCATCTGCCGTCGCGCCGGCAATCGATACGTACAACAGGATTTTATCTGCGCCTACGCGCTGGCCTTGATGCAACGCGATGCTGCGCATTTCCGGCGTGGCCGATGGATAGAATCCATTGCCGATGCGCAGGTAACCCTGGCCGCCCAACATCTGCTCGTCCGCCGCCGGATTTTTTCCGTCGCGCATCTCGGGATTTTCCGGTGCGGGCGCGGCGCGGAGTTCGGTGATCGCGTCGGCGCTCTGGCCGATCAACGCTTCGTAGCGGCCTTGTTCGGGCGCTGGCATCGTGGTCGTGTTCGATGCCGGTTCGTCGTGCACAATTCGCGTGATCGTCGAACACGCGCCAAGCAGCAGCGTGCTCGCAAGCAACAAACGCGATGCGGTAGAACGCGAAAAAACGGTGGAGCGTGATGGCATGCGATTCTCGATGGCGGCGTGGCGATGGGCTATCTTAGCGCCGCGAAAGTTAGCACGGCGTTGCGCCGATGATGAAACGCGGCGATGCCGGCACGCGTAAAAAAGCAATGCATCATCGCAACCAGCGCATCGCCATGCAACGCGTGGGAGAATACGCATGTGAATACCTCCCTGCCCGCCACCGAATCCGCCGCACCCGTGCTGTGCAGCAACTGCCCGGCGATCTGCTGCCAGCTCAAGGTATTGCTGCTGCCCGGCGACGATGTGCCGGAGCACTACATCGACATCGACGAGCACGGCATGGAAATCCTCGGCAAGCTCGACGACGGCTGGTGCGTGGCGCTCGACCGCGAAAACATGTGCTGCTCGATGTACGAACGCCGACCGTTCGTCTGCCGAGAATTCGCGATGGGCGAAACCGATTGCCTGGCTGAGCGCGCCAACTGGCGCCGTATCGCGATCAGCCTGCAACCCTGATCCGATGGCCTGGTTCGTCTACCTGATCGAATGCCGCGACGGCAGCATCTACACCGGCATCAGCACGGATGTCGCGGCGCGTTACGCCAAGCACAGCAGCGGCAAAGGTGCGCGCTACACACGCTCGCATCCGCCGCTGCGCTTGCTCGCGAGCTTCGCTTATGCCGATCGATCGAGCGCGTCCAAGGCCGAATGCGCGATCAAGAAATTGAGCGCTGTCGAGAAACGGATTTACGCCGCGCAAACCGAATGAGCGACTGCGAGTAAATCGAAATCTGCAATATCTTCACGCGACATGTATTCGCCGTAGCCGATGCTTGATCCATCGGCGCGTCTCGCCTGCAGGAAAAAAACCCATGCCACGTCAATGGAAAAGCCTCTTTCTCTGGTTGCTACTGTGTTTTCTCGTCGCCGCCGTCGCTTCGATCTTCATGCCGGATGCATGGTACGCCGAGCTGCAAAAGCCCGATTTCAACCCGCCGAACTGGGTGTTCGCGCCGGTATGGACGTTGCTCTACATCCTCATGGCGATATCGGTCTGGCGCGTGCAACGCAAGCAGCAACAGTTCTCGTTCGAGATCGCGCTGTGGTTATTGCAGCTCGTGCTGAACGGATTGTGGTCGTGGCTGTTTTTCGGCCTGCACCGGCCCGATCTCGCATTGATCGATATCGCCGCCCTGATCATCGTGCTGCTCGCGACCGTGCTCGCATTCGCACGTGTAGACCGCAGCGCGGCGTGGCTGTTGCTGCCTTATCTGGCGTGGGTAAGTTTTGCGAGCATGCTGAACCTGAGCTTGTGGCAGCTCAATCCGTAGCGGCCTACCCGCGACGGATTCAGTCGAGCATATTCAGCCAAGCACGACGCGATTGCGCCCGCCCGTCTTCGCCGCATACATCGCTTCATCGGCACGCGCATACAGGCTCGCTGCCGTATCGCCGGCCTTGAACAACGTCACGCCGATACTCACCGTGACCGGCAAACCCTGCGGCAGATTCTGCACCGCCTCGCGAATGTAATCGCATTGCAGCTCGGCATTTTTTGCGTCGGTCTGCGACATCAGCAACGCAAATTCCTCACCGCCGCAACGCGCGGTGAAGCCGTGCTGGCCGCGCTGCGTGTGAATCACACGCGCGACCGAGGCCAGCGTTTCATCACCGACCGGATGGCCGTGGAGATCGTTGATCGTCTTGAAATGATCGATATCGATGATCGCCATCGCGAGCGAACTGCCCTGCGTCGTCGCAAGTTGAATCGCCGTATCGAGCGACAGATTCAGCGCGCGCCGATTCGATAATCCGGTCAGCGGATCGATGCGCGTCTGCTCGATCAGGTCGGCGTTTTGTTCTTCGAGAGAATCCTGATACGACGTGAGCTGATCTTCGTACCACTCGCGTTCGGACAGGTGATGCCGCAATTTCTTGTAAGAAATTCGCAGTTCGAGCAAGGTGGTCACTTGCCGCGACAGCACCATCATCGCCTCTTGCTGGAACGTATCGAGCTTGCGCGGCTGGTGGTCCATCACGCACAGCGTGCCGGTCGCCTCACCCTCCGAACTGATGAGCGGCGCGCCCGCATAAAACCGGATGCCGGGCGCGCCGGTCACGAGCGGATTGTCGTGGAAGCGCAGGTCTTCCAACGCATCGGGCACGATCAGCATCTGGTGCGGCGTCATGATCGCGTGCGCACAAAATGCCACGTCGCGCGGCGTTTCCGGCACCGGAATACCGCGCCGCGATTTGAAGAATTGTCGGTCCGCGTCGACAAACCTGACCGAGCCCATCGGCGTGCCGCAGATGCCCGCGGCAATCGCCAG
>JANXUW010000024.1 GCA_025351985.1 Pseudolysobacter sp. | reverse complement strand
TCTGATACAAACGTTCCGCGATCAGCTCGCGCAGCCTCATCAAGCCCAATGGATCGCCCATGTCGAGCGCATCGGATTTTGCTTCGAGACAACTCATGCGCATCGCCCTGCCCCACAACTCCAGCGGCGCGAGATCCAGCGCTGGCGTACCCGGTCGAAACGGGATCAGCGGCATGAGATCGCGCGGACTGAGCTTGAGCACGTGCTGCGCCATCTTCGAAAGGCGCGCGGGAACTTCTGCAGCGCGTTGCGGCGTGGTCTTGTCGACCGGGATTTCAGCTACTCGCGTACCATCGCCGATACGACTGATCAGATAACCTTCGGCGACCAGACGCTCGAACGCGGAGACGATTCCGGCGCGTGAAACACCAAGCTGACTCGCCAGTTCGCGCGTCGAAGGCAGGCGCGCACCGGCGGGAATTTCCCCGTTCAGTACCGAGGTGCGCAGCGACAGGTAAATCTGCGTTGCAATCGGCAACCCGGATTGACGTTCGAACGTGATCGGTTGCAGAAACATGCCTTGTTTTTCCGCTGGCGAAAAGCTGATTATCGGACGAAACCGCTGCTACCCCGAATTCATGCGCAATCCGCCACGGCGATCGTCATCCATCCAGCGCTTCGGCGCGCTCGAGATATTGCAGACTGAACTGCTGCTTCGCATCCATCCAGATATTTTTCACACGCAAGCCGGCACGCGCTGCCAGACGCGCGAAATCATCCAACGAATATTTGCAGCTGTATTCGACCAGCATCGCTTCGTCGGCGGCAAAATTGAACGATCGATCGGCGATTTTCACAGTCTGCGCCCGGCGGCTGACGATATGCGTTTCGATCCGACCCGCCATGCCGTTGTAGCGTGCGCGATGATTGAACTGCGCGAGATCGAAATCCGCGCCGAGTTCGCGATTGAAGCGCGCGAGCATGTTGAGGGTGAATGCCGCAGTCACACCGGCCGCATCGTTGTACGCGGCCTCGATGATCGCGCTGTCTTTTTTTAGATCGATGCCGATCAGCGCAGCGCCCTGCTCGCCCATTTCATCGCGCATCTTGCTCAGCAGCGCGAGAGCTTCATGGGCCTCGAAATTGCCGAGCGTCGAGCCAGGAAAATAGATCACGCGTCGCAGTGGTTGCATCGCACTGCGTGGCGGCGTGATGCGCTGGGTGAAATCCGCACACAACGGCAGCATTTCGACGTGCGGAAATGTCCCACCAAGGCGCGCGATACTCTCCTGCAATGCCGCCGGCGAAATTTCGATCGGCACGTAGGCCGCTGGCGTCGCCAGTTGCGCGAGCAGCAACTGCGTTTTCAGGCCGCTGCCGCTGCCGTACTCGATCAGCAAAACCGACGGCCCGAGCACCGCTGCAACGTCGGCGGCATGTTCGCGCATGATCGCAAGCTCGGCGCCGGTGAGGTAATACTCCGGTTGCGCGCAGATCGCTTCGAACAGCGCCGAACCTTCGGCGTCATAGAAATATTTCGACGACAAGCGCTTCGGTGTGCGCTGCAAGCCTTCGCGCACATCGGCCAGCATAGTCGTATGATCCGATGGCGGCAGGCCGTGACCATGGAGATGACGGGCAGGAACAATCATGCATCTCTCCCGAGGCGAAACCCCATGAACTGCCAACGATCGGCGGGGTAGAAAAAATTGCGATAGCTCGCGCGAATATGGTCAGCCGGCGTGACGCAAGAACCGCCACGCAGCACCTATTGTCCGCACATGAATTTGCCGTTGTATTCGCCGAGCGCGCCGGCCACGGGGCGATACCGTGGATAATTCACGTACGGACTGGACGTCCATTCCCAGACGTCGCCGAACAGCTGCTGCGGCGCATCGGCGTGGCTTGGCGCATCCGCTTTCGGCTGCGGCTGCAGATGTCCGCTGTCGAGAAAATTGCCGGACAGCGAACCCTGTGATGCAGCGAGCGTTTCCCACTCCGCTTCGGTCGGCAATCGTGCACCGGCCCAGCGCGCGAACGCGCCGGCCTCGAAAAAACTCACATGGCAAACGGGCGCGTGCGGATTCAGCGCAATACGACCGCCCAAGGTGAAGGAACTCTGCAAATCTTCCGACCAATACAATGGGCGTTGCCAGTTTTGCGCCTGTACCGTCGCCCAGCCTTCCGCCATCCATAACGTCGGCGTTCGATAACCGCCGTCGCCGATGAACTCGCTGAACTCGGCATTGCTTATCGGTCGATCGGCGATTGCGTGGGACTGCAGCAAGGTGCGGTGGCGCGGGCCTTCATTGTCGAAGGCAAACTCATCGCCCGCGTGGCCGATCTCGACGATACCCTCGTCGCCATGGATCCAGCGTAAAAGCTGTGATGATCCGCGACGAGACGGCAGCACTACGCGGAATATCGGCTCGAGCGGATTCAGCGAAAACGCATGCTTGATATCGGTCAGCAAAAGCTCCTGATGTTGCTGCTCGTGATTCAAGCCCAGCAGCACCAGTTGATGCA
>JANXUW010000759.1 GCA_025351985.1 Pseudolysobacter sp. | reverse complement strand
CCACAAAACCGGTGCCACTACGCACAGATTCCAAGCCATGTACCAAGCGACCACACGCGCATGCGACATGCCGGAACGCGCCATCCACTGATACAAATGCTCACGATGCGCACTATACCAGCGCCGGCCGCGCAGCATGCGCGAGAGCAAAGTGCACGTGGCGTCGGTGACAAAGCCGGAGCACGCGATAATCCCGGTAAAAAGCGCAGGGTGATCTACGTCAATGGCAAGCCCCAACGCAATTGCGATCAGCAATCCCAACGCACCGCTACCGACATCACCCATGAAAATCCGCGCGCGCGGAAAATTGAATGGAAGAAATCCGAGCGTCGCTGTGGCGAGCACAAGAAGTTGCCACATTAGATTGACGTGCCCGCCATTCGCGCACGCCACTGCCAACGCTGCGAAGACAAAAATCGCCTGACATGCGAGCAGACCATTGATGCCATCCATGAAATTATGAAGGTTGATCGACCAGACGATCAGCGTTGCGACGATAGCCACAAAACAGGTCGCTATCAAAACTACCGGCCATGTCAAAGTGCCGCCTGCGAGCGCGGCTTTTGAAATGAAAAGCAGCGGAAGTCCCAGCAAAATTATCGCGGCCAAAAAATGCACGGCGATACGGATGCGCGCCGATAGCGCACGATGGTCGTCGATCCAGCCGACTGCGGCGACCATTGTCAGCGCGATTGCAACGGCAATGCCGAATATCCGACTGCTCGGTTGCGGTGAAAAAAACATCGGCGCACAGAAACAAAGCAGCACCGCAATCACGATGCCGATGCCGCCGCCGCGCGGTGTCGGCAATGTGTGCGAGCGCCGTTGGCTGGGCTGATCGATCAATCGACGCGCATGCGCATAACGGATGCTGCGCCAGACCACAATCGCGGAAATCAGACATGCGAGGATCGGCAAGGCGATCGTTTCGCGAAGCAAACTGAATCCGGCAATATCCATCGGCATACGCCGTGCCGTCTACTCGCCGACCACGCCGTGGATCGGGCGGATGGTGTTCCAGTTCTTGCAGGTCGGGCATTGCCAGTGATGCGCCTTGGCGCCGAAACCGCAACTGGTACAACGATACAAGGCCTGGCCTTCGAGCAGTTTGCGCGTGACGTCGCTGAGGATCAGGTAATTTTCGCGCGCCTCGCCGCTGGATTTGCCCATACTCGCCTGGATCAATTCGACCAGACCGCGCACTGACGGGCGCTGGCGCAACTGGCCAGCGAGAAACTGAATCGCCTCGGCTTCGCTGCGTGTGGTTGCATATAGGCGCGTGAGTGCGAGTACGGGCGAAATGCCCTGATGTTTGTCCATCACCCCGAGCAGGAATTTTTCCGCGCGCTGCATTTCTTGTGCGCGCGCATAACAATCGAGCAACGGCGACAAAATTTCCTGGACAAAATCGACGTCGTAATCGGCGACATCCTCGAACGCATTCATCGCCGGCTCTAATCTACCTTCGGCGCGCTCAATCTGGCCGAGCAGGATACTCGCGCGAACACAACGCGTTTCGCTGAAAAATGCGTGCGATATTTGTTCGCGTGCCGCCTCGATTTCGCCACGCGTGCGCATCTGCTCGGCGAGCTCGCAATGAAATTGCGCGATCAGCGCGCCTTGCGATTCGCCACCGATTTCTTCAAGTCGATGCGCATGCGCGATCGCCTTACTCCAGTCGCGCTCGTGCTGAAAAATTGCGATCAGGTGCCGTAGTGCGGAAGGTACCTGCGCCTCCATCGCAACAAGATCGATGAACAGCGCTTCGGCGCGATCGAGCAGACCGGCACGCATATAATCCTCGCCGAGCTCGAGCAAGGCGACGGTTTTTTCTTCCGCACTGAGATTGGGACGTGCGATGAGATGCTGGTGCACGCGAATCGCGCGATCGACCTCGCCACGACGGCGGAACAGATTGCCGAGCGCGAGATGGGTTTCGACGGTATCGCGATTGAATTCGGCGAGCTTGAGGAAAACCTCGATCGCCTTGTCCGGCTGCTCGTTGAGCAGGTAATTCAGGCCGCGAAAATAACTCGAGGAGAGTTCGTTGACACGCACGCCGCTGCTGCGTTCGCTACCGCGTCGGGCGATGATCCAGCCGGACCATGCCGCCAACGGCAATAACAGCACCATCAGCGCCGGCAAATACGATGCAAACTGGCTCATGGCTTGGCGAGGGCACGCAATGCCGATTCGGTTTCTGCGGTTTCTTCGGCACCGGTTTTTTGCAGACTCAACTCGCGATTCTTGCGTGCGAGCTGTCGACGCAACTTCAGCACAAGTCCGAAATACACCAGCAAGCCGCCGATCAGCCAGCCGAGCAACAACGCGCACAGCAAGGCTGCGCCTTTCGGCAACGTGAGTACAAAAAAATACAAATCGAAGCCCACGCTTTCGCTGTTCAGCGCGCCAAACAGCACGCCGAAAACGGCAAACAGCAGGATCAGAACAATCAGACCGAAGCGCATGACGCGTTTGCCTCACCACCATCCACGCTGCGTAATCTCGCTACATGCGATCTCGCGCAAGACGTGACGGAAAGTTATACGGAATCGGATTTCAGACCAGGTTTTTGTGACGGTGCAACGCTTTCGTTGACGCGTTCACGCAATTCCTTGCCGGGTTTGAAGTGTGGCACATGCTTGCCGGGCAATGCGACTGCATCGCCGGTTTTGGGATTACGACCCATGCGGGGTGGGCGAAAGTGCAGCGAAAAGCTGCCGAATCCGCGAATTTCGATGCGTTCGCCATGGGCGAGCGCCTGGCTCATCTGTTCCAGTACGTTCTTGACCGCCATTTCGACATCTTCGAATTTCAAATGTCCTTGGCCAGCGGCGAGCGCGTCGATCAGTTCCGACTTGGTCATGTGAGCGGCAATCCGTAATCCAGTTCCTGGACATCAATCGGAAAAGGCAGAAGTTTATACGACTGCCCCACCGAGGTTTCAGCGAAACCGCGCTGCATGCCGTCAGCGGCACGCAGCGCGGAGTGGATTACTCAGACTTGTTGAACTGTTCTTTCAGCAACGCGCCGAGCTTGGTGGTACCGCCGGAAGCCGACTGGTATTCCTCAAGCACCGACTGCATTTCCTCGTCGTCCTTGGCGCGGATCGAAAGCTGCAGCAAACGACCCTTGCGATCCATGCCGATGAACTTGGCTTCGACCGCATCGCCGACCGTCAATGCCGTGGTGGCATCTTCGAGGCGATCCTTGGAGATATCGGAAACGCGCACGTAACCTTCCACACCGTCGCCCAGATCGATGGTTGCGCCCTTGGCGTCCACTTCCTTCACGGTGCCCTTGAGCACGCTGCCGCGCGGATTGCTGGCCATGTACTGGCCGAACGGATCCTGCTCAAGCTGCTTGATGCCGAGCGAGATGCGCTCGCGTTCCGGGTCGACTGCCAGCACGACGGCTTCCAGCGTGTCACCCTTCTTGTAATTGCGCACGAGGTCTTCGCCCGTCGCCTGCCACGAAATATCGGACAAATGCACGAGACCGTCGATGCCGCCGTCCAGACCGATGAAGATACCGAAATCGGTGATCGACTTGATCTGACCGGAGACGCGATCGTTCTTCTTGTAGATCGCAGCAAAGGTTTCCCACGGATTCGACTGGGTCTGCTTCATGCCCAGCGAGATACGACGACGCTCTTCATCGACGTCCAGCACCATGACTTCGGCTTCATCGCCGACCTGGACCATCTTGCCCGGGTTGACGTTCTTGTTGGTCCAGTCCATTTCCGAAACGTGGACGAGGCCTTCGACGCCCGGCTCCAGCTCGACGAAGCAGCCGTAATCGGTGACGTTGCTGACCTTGCCGAACAGGCGGGTGCCGGTCGGGTAACGGCGCGCGATGTTGACCCACGGATCTTCACCGAGCTGCTTGAGGCCGAGCGAAACGCGGTTGCGCTCGCGGTCGTAGCGCAGCACGCGCACGTCGAGTTCGTCGCCGACGTTGACCACTTCGGACGGATGACGCACGCGCTTCCAGGCCATGTCGGTGATGTGCAGCAGGCCATCGATGCCGCCGAGATCGACGAATGCGCCGTAATCGGTGAGATTCTTGACCACGCCCTTGACCACGGCGCCTTCCTGCAGACGCTCGAGCAGCTGCTCGCGCTCCTCGGAATGCTCGCTTTCAACCACGGCGCGGCGCGAAACCACAACGTTGTTGCGCTTGCGATCGAGCTTGATGATCTTGAACTCGAGTTCCTTGCCTTCGAGGTAGACCGGGTCGCGCACGGGGCGCACATCGACCAGCGAACCAGGCAGGAACGCGCGGACATCCTTGATATCCACGGTGAAACCACCCTTGACCTTGCCGCTGATGCGGCCGACCACGGTGGCATTGGCTTGTTGCG
This sequence comes from Pseudolysobacter sp., assembly GCA_025351985.1. GTDB lineage: Bacteria > Pseudomonadota > Gammaproteobacteria > Xanthomonadales > Rhodanobacteraceae > Pseudolysobacter. The sequence goes on along the minus strand of JANXUW010000759.1, from coordinate 1,231 downwards.
CGGTTTCCAGCTCGTCCCAGACCAGGGAGCGCTTGGCTTTTTCACGCGACAGGCGGGTTTCGCCGAAGCCATCTTCGAGTGCGTCGAGGGCAACTTTCACCTCGTCGCCGAGCTTTACTTCCAGCTCGCCCTTTTCGTTGTAGAACTGCTCGATCGGGACGATGCCTTCGCTCTTCAGCCCGGCATTGATGACGACGACATCCGAGCGGATTTCGACGACGATGCCGGAGACGATGGAACCAGGCTTCAGGTTGATGTTTACCTGGCTCTGTTCAAATAATTCGGCGAAACTTTCAGTCATGTTGGGTTCCAAATGGGAGAGAGGCCGTCATTGCCGCGCGTTTTTATGGTGCGCGCAAGAATGGGTTGGGCCCGCTGTCAGGGGTGAAGCGCAAGCGACACCAGAGATAAATACCTGCCGTGAGGCAGGGCCGTTTCCTTTGCGGAAAAATCAGCGTTTGCAGCTCAATGTGCGGGCAGCAACGCCAGCACTTTCGCCACCACGAGCTCGATACCAAGGCCGGTAGAATCGATCAAGACCGCGTCGCTGGCGGGTTTGAGCGGAGCCACCGCGCGTTCGGCATCGCGAGTGTCGCGTGCCTGTATTTCGCGCAAAAGAGCATGGAGTGTAACGCTTAAGCCCTTGTCCTTCAACTGTTTATAGCGTCGCCGCGCGCGTTCGTCGGCGCTCGCGGTCAGAAACACCTTGAGCCCGGCATCGGGGAAGATCACCGTGCCCATGTCGCGACCATCGGCGACCAGACCGGGCGCCTTGCGGAACGAGCGCTGTTTTTCCAGCAACGCGGTGCGCACGTTCGGGATGGCGGCAATCGCCGAGGCCGTGGCGCCGCAGGTTTCGGTGCGGATATCGTCACTGGCATCGTGGCCGTTGACGATCACACGGGTCTCGCCGTTTTCATCACGAAAACGGATTTTGGTGCTTTCGGCGCAACGCGTCACGGCATCCGCATCGGACAGATCGATGCCTTCCATGCTTGCCGCATAACCGACCGCGCGATACAACGCGCCCGAATCGAGCAGATGCCAGCCGAGTTTTTCCGCGACCAGGCGGCTGATCGTGCCTTTGCCCGAGCCGCTCGGCCCATCGATGGTCAATACCGCGCTGGACGGTCGTGGTGCGGAAAGTGGATTCGCAGGCATGCTGTGTACTCTCCGCCAAGGCGGGATGATTTCGGGCGAGTCGGATGGATCAGACGGATTCGAGTTGCAA